>DASZLL010000019.1:0-14097 GCA_035552395.1 Acidimicrobiales bacterium | reverse complement strand
TGGGCGTGATGGTGTTGGTGTCGAACACGCTGGTGCCCAAGGCGACGGGGCTGGTCAAGACGGGGCTGCCCGACGCCGTGGTGTGCAGCGTGGTGGCGACGGATGAGGTGCCCATCCCGACGCTGAAGGGCTCACACGAGCTGGTCGAGCCCGCGTAGTTGGCGTCGCCGGTCCAGGTGGCCTCGAAGCCGTAGTTGCCCGCGGTGAGGGGGCCGACGGTGCTCGAGGGGGCGCTGTTCGCGAGGCCCGTGCCTTCGGCGACCGGGGTGCCGTTGCAGCCGGTGCCGCTGGTGTCGGTGTAGAAGGCGTAGCTGACCGTGCCGCCGAGGGGGAAGCCGGCCGGGCTGGGCGTGATGGTGTTGGTGTCGAACACGCTGGTGCCCAAGGTGACGGGGCTGGTCAAGACGGGGCTGCCCGACGCCGTGGTGTGCAGCGTGGTGTCGGTCACCGTGGAGCCCTTGCTGACGGAGAAGGGCTCACACGAGCTGGTCGAGCCCGCGTAGTTGCCGTCGCCGGTCCAGGTGGCCTCGAAGCCGTAGTTGCCCGCGGCGAGGGGGCCGACGGTGCTCGACGGCGCGCTGTCGGCGAGGCCTGAGCCCGCCGAGCTCTGCGTGGCCGAAGCGTCACAGCCGGTGGCGCCGCTCGGGTCGGTAAAGAGGGTGTAGCTGACCGTGCCGCCCAAGACGAGCCCGTTGTCGGGGATGGGCGTGATGGTATTGGTGTCGAACACGCTGGTGCCCAAGGTGACGGGGCTGGTCAAGACGGGGCTGCCCGACGCCGTGGTGTGCAGCGTGGTGGCGACGGATGAGGTGCCCTGCCCGACGGTGAAGGGCTCACACGCCGCGGTCGTGCCCGTGTCTGTGCCGTCGCCCGGGTAGGTGGCCGAGTACGAATAGCTCCCGGCCGCCAGTGCTGAAGTCGCCGACGAATTGGTCACCACGCCATTGCTGACGGGTTCGGTGTTGGTCGACGGCGCAGGGGGCGACGTGCAGTTTCCGTCGGTGAAGAAGCTGTAGGTGACGTTGCCACCGGCCGTCGGGTCAGCCGAGGCGAGGGTGGCCGTGTCGTGGACGACGGAACCAATCGGAAGGGGCGTCGAGCTCGAGACGGGATTCCCCAGGGCGTCCTTAACCACCGTCGTCATGGTCGGAGTGAAGAAGACCGCCGAGCTGGCCACGGCGACGTCCTGGCTCCCCAAGGTGGTGCCGTCGAAGCTGTCGAGGCCCACGTGGTACGGCGAGCCTTGAATGCTCGAGGCCGAATTGCCGAGGCCCCAGTTGCTGCCGCTGGCGATGTGTCCGCCCCAGGCAATCACAATCGATTGGGTCGACGTCAATGTGTTTGGAACGTCGAACCTGAGGGTGACGGTTGTCGTGCAGGTGCCTGTTCCCGAACTCACGTTCTCACTCGTGTAGACGAACGGGTTGATCGCGTCGAACTGCGTTCCAGAGGGACCAAACAGCGCAATATTGCCCGGCGTCTGGCTTCCGGTGAAGGTCCCATTGGATCCGCAGTTGGCGTTGTTGGCGCCCGAGAGAGTGGCAGGCTGGACGGGCGTAGTTGCCCTGGGCGCTGCAGGCGTAGAGCCAATGATCGGACAATCGGACTGCGGCATCCCTCCCGCGTTGACCAGGTCCTGACAGGGGCTGTTGTTGTTGAAGTTGAACGTGTTCGAAACGTTGGTCGAATTCTCGGTGGCGTCGTAGGACCCGAGGTAGTCGATGGCGTGGCCGCCGCTCCGGACCGGGTCGTAGTTGAAGGTAAAGGTGTTGAGACCGGCGGTGACGGTGCTGCCGCTGAACGTGGTCCGATACGAGATGAAATCACCTTCACGCCAGTGAGAGTTGCTTCCCTGAGCGGCGCCGCTCCCCCAGTTCTTTTCGGTCAGCGACGTGCCGAGGCTGTTCGTCGCGGTGACGGCCGCGCCACCCCCGCCGTTGGAACCCACACACGGCTGGAGATCTAGAGGCGGGCCGGTGCCACCGTTGGTGCACTGACTCAGGCTGATCGCCGAGTCCGTGAACGTAACGCTGGCCAACGGCGCGGTCGCCAAATTGCCGTCCCAGGTCGCCAGATAGACCCGAGCCACGTAGCTTCCCTCGATGCCGTTGAGGACGTAGTTGTCGGAGAATGCTCCGGCGGGGTCGCTGGTCACGGTGTCGAATCCGACCGTGCCCGTGCCGGCTCCGGTCTGCGTCGTGCCGTCTGGGCGAAGAACGGACACGTCGTAAGAGGTCGACGGCGCGAAATTCGTCCCGCTGATGTGCGCGGTTTGGTAGGGCGCGTAATCGGACAGGTCGGTCGACACCGTCGGCACACCGTCGGCCGACGCCGTCGATGCGAGGTTCACCATCTGCACGACCGACATGGTGGCGACCACGGCCGCCGCCGCCAGACACTTCGTGAAGAGCGCCACCGACAATTTGATTCGCATGTTGCCTCCCGCCTAGGGACCCGCCCATGCATCCAACGGCGAGAGGTTCTGTTTCAGGTCCGGAGACTCGAGGATCGCCAAGATGCCCAAGTCCCGGATCGAGACGCCCGCCACTGCAAACATGCTCTGAATCCGCGAGCCATGTTTCAGGACTTCCACCCGGGTGTCAAGTGCGAATTTATGCAGGCTGACCGTCTACAACGAGGGTGCAAACAACTCGCCGCTCAGCGCGAAATCAGGTTGACACGCCGTGTGCGTGCGCGAGCGCGTCGTCCCAGCTCACCCCGTTCTGCAACAGCGGACGGAAGCCCATGAGCTGTCGCGGCTTGCCGATCGCCATGACGGCGCGCAGACGGTTGGCCCGTCCGTAGAGGGCGACGAACTTGCCCTCGTCGAGCGAGCCGTCCGCTATCTCGACTACGTCGTCGCCTCCGGGATTCCCGAGCACCTGGAAGCGGATGCCGTATTGGTCCGACCAAAAGTAGGGAATCGGCTGAAACGAGGGTGCCTCGGCGCGGCCAGCCAGGAGGCTGCGCGCCGCCGCCAGCCCGGCGTTGGCGGCCACCTCCCAGTGCTCGATGCGGATCGGCTCCTCGAACGTGTCGTGGCGCCACATCCAGCGCGCCAGGTCACCCGCCGCGACGATGCCGTCGGCGGCGAAGAGGCGGTCGTCGCACACGACGCCGTTGGCGAGCTCCACGCCGCTGCCCTCGAGCCATCCCGTGTTGGGAACGACACCGATGCCCACGACGACCACATCCGCCTCGAGCGTGTCACCCCCCGCCAGCACCACGGACAGGCGGGCCGACGTCGGCGAGGTCGCACGGTCGACTGTATCGATCCCCTCCACGGCGACGGCGGTGCGCAGCTCGACCCCGTTCGCCTCGTGCAACGACGCGCAGTGGGCGCCGACCAGCGGCCCGAGCACGTTCGACAGCGGGATCGACATGGCCTCGAGCACGGTGACCCGGCACCCGAGCCCCGAACACGTCGACGCCACCTCGGAGCCGATGAAGCCCGCACCGATCACGACGACCCGCGCGCCCTCGGTGGCCGTCACCGCGGTACGCAGTGCGAGCGAGTCCTCGAGCGTGCGCAGCACGAAGAGCCCGTCGGCCTGACCCAGCGCCTCGGTACCGGGCAAGCGGCGCGGTGCCGCCCCGGTGGTCAGGACGATGGCATCCGCCTCGAGCACGGAGCCGTCGTCGATCTCGACCTTGCGCGCGGCGACGTCGAGCCCGACGGCGCGATGGCCCAACACTTCGTGCACCTGCAATTCGCTCGAGCGCTTCTTGTCCGCCAGCACCGCCTTCTCGGGTGGCCAGGTGCCCGCCAGCACCTGCTTGGAAAGGGGAGGCCGGTCGTAGGGCAGGTGCGGCTCCTCCCCCACCAGCGTGATCTTGCCGTCGTACCCCTCCGCGCGCAGGCCCTCCGTGGCGCGCCACCCAGCGAGCGACGCGCCCACGACGATGATCGACTCCAACGACTCCATCACCCGTCAGCCGCCGAACATGGCCATCCACTCCTGCGGAGTGCGCGGCCGGAACACGTAGTTCCACTTGCGGGTCTCGCCCATGCTCTGCGAGGGCTCGGCCGAGTACAAGTGGCCCGGGAAGAGGATGGCGTCGTCGGGCACGCGGGCGAGGCGCGTGTGGATCGACTCGTACATCGCCAGCGGGTCCGACCCCGGGAAATCGGTGCGCCCGCAGCCCTCGAGGAACAACGTGTCCCCGGCGACGAGCCGGCCGTCGACCAGGAAGCACTGGCTGCCCGGCGTATGGCCGGGCGTGTGGATGAGCTCGATCTCGACCTGGCCGACAGGGATCACGTCACCGCTGCGGTGACCCACGAGATCGTCACCGCCGACGCCGGTGGTCCGTTCGACCCATGGAACCTCTTCGGATTGCACATGGATCGGCACCTGCACCTTCTCGAGGAGCGCGCTGATGCCCTCGAGCGACCACCCGGCCATCGTCCCGCCGAGATGGTCGGGGTGGAAGTGGGTGCCGAGAACCCCGACGAGCCGCATGCCGTCGGCGTCGACGATGTCGAGCAGGTCCTGCACGGCGTAGGCGGGGTCAACGACCACGGCCTCCCCCGTCTCGCGATCGCCGATGAGGTAGACGAAATTGACCATCTGGCGGGCCATCGTGTCGCCCCGTGCGAAGTCGCGGCCCGAGAGCAGCTGCTTGAAATACACCCTGTCAGTGGTTGCGGCGTCAGTCACGGGCACGTCCTCGTCGAGTCATCCATCACCGCTCGAATCGCCGGACTCCGCGGCGATCGACTCGAGCCGGGGCACGAGCTCCTCCACCTGGGCCCGGGTCTGGCGCAGGCGGCGGTCGAGCTCGTCGATCAGCTCGGTCGCCCGCTCGAGGCGGGCCACCAGGACATCGACGTCGACCTCGCGCTGATCGAAGAAGTCGACGATCGCATCGAGCTCGCGGCTGGCCTCCGTATAGCTCAGCTTGTCGACGGGGACAGGGACTGGAGCCGCATCACCGGTGGGCGTCATGCCTTCCCGTCCTTCGTCGTCGTCTCTGTCTCCGTGTCGGTTTTCTCCACCCCGTTCACCCTGTTCACCCTGTTCACCGTCTTCACCATGCCGACGGTGCTCCGCACGGTCCCGTCGGCCAACCTTGTCACGATCTCCTGGTCCGGAGCCACGTCGGCCACCCGCCGCACCAGGGCGCCGTCGGCCGTCGTGGTCAGGCTGTACCCACGCTCGAGCTGGCGGTCGACGTCGTAGGCCGCCAGCAGCCGGCGCCAGGATCGGACCTGTTCGTCGCGTCGGGCCAGGTGGCCGAGGGCCAGCGGGCCCAGGCGCGCCGCCAAGGCGATCACGCCTTCCTCGCACGCAGCGACCCGGGTCGGCGCACGGCGGGCCGCCGCCTCGGCGCGGGTGGCCAGGCGGTCATGGTGGATCCGCAGCTGGTGGCGGGCGGCGACGGTGAGGCGGCCGCGGGCGCCGGTGTCCCGCGCCTGCGCATCGGTAAGGAACCCGGGCACGCGGCGGGCCAGGGAGGATGCGGGCCCGGCGACGTGCGCAGCCCACCACTGCCTCGTTCGGGCGACGATCGCTTGCCCGCACTCCGTCGGCGTGATGCAGGCTCGGGCCGCCACGATGTCGGCGACGGTCTCGTCGCCGGTATGGCCGATCCCCGTGAACACCGGCTTGGTGGCCTCAGCGACGGCCCGGGCCACGAGCTCCGACTCGAAGGCGGCCAGGTCCGCCCGCGCCCCGCCGCCCCGCACCATGGCGATGAGGTCGCAGTCGCTCCGGCTGAGCATGGCGAGCGCGCGGGCAATGGAGGCCGGCGCCCCGGGCCCTTGGACGGGCACCTTGACCTGCGAGATGCGGAACCCGAAGCCCGCGCCGGTGAGTTGGCCGAGGAAGTCGCGGCACCCTTCGGTGTCACGGCTGGCGATGAGCCCGATGTGGAGGGGAAGGTCGGGCAGCACGAGAGACGCGTTGCGGCGCAGCAGGCCTTCGGCCTCGAGCGTGCGCAGCAGCTGCGCGCGCTGGGCGGCCATCTGGCCCAGGAGCGCGGCCACGTCGACGTCGACCAGGATGAGGCTGATCTCGCCCTTGGCCCGGTAGAGGTCGAGCGTGCCGCGCAGGACGACGACCATTCCCTGGGCGAGCTCGATCCCCTCCTTGGCCAGCCGGTGCCGCAGCGGCCCCCAGGTGGTCCGCCAACACTTGACGCTGAGCACCGGCGCGGCCCCGCGACCACGGGAGGCGCCGGGGCGGCCGGCATCGTCGGGATCGACGAGGTCGAGATAGAGGTGGCCCGAGCGGTGGTCGGAGAGGTGGTGGATCTCGCCGCGCACCCAGAGTGGGCGGTTGCGGGGGAAAGCCCGGCCCAGGGCGCCCTCGACCTCGTCGTAGAGGCCGCCAATAGAGAGGACACCGGCCCGCTCCTGGGCGGGAGCCTCGACGGGCGCCTCGCCCGGCGGCGCGTCAGGGACGCCAGGCGGCGACTCGGGGTCGAAGAGCTGGTCGGCGCGGTCGGCCATCGCGAGACCACCCTACCGAGATGGTGTGCTCGCCCCGATCTGGGTGGTGGCAAACTAGATACGACGGTGAGTCGGCCGGGTGGCCGCGGCCCGGACCGCGCGAGCGGGATCGTGTCGAGGAAGGTCGGGACTCCAGAGAGCAGGGTGCTGGCGAAGCCAGTCGAGGTGACTCGCAGGACAGTGCCACAGAAAACGAACCGCCGATGGCGGGCCCGGGGTGCCGGGGCCGCACAGGTAAGGGTGAAAAGGTGCGGTAAAAGCGCACCAGCGACGGGGGTGACCCCGCCGGCTCGGTAAACCCCACCCGGAGCAAGGTCAAGCGTGGGAGAGGGCTGCTCGTCTCGTCCCTGAGAAGGGGCGCTCCCCAGGTAGGCCGCTTAGATGGATGGCCACCCCGGCCTTCTGCCTCTCATCGGGGCAGGGGTCGGACAGAATCCCGCCTACAGGCCGGCTCACCGTCACCCGCCAGTTCTCACGACTGACGGCGGCCGTCCCACTCGGGCTACGAACTCGTGATGGTGAAGCCGGCGGTGCAGAGTACGCCCCCACCGGACTGGATCTGGTAGCTGGCCGGTCCGGTGTAGACGAAGCCCGTTTGACCACTGCCGCTCATCGACTGCTGCCACTGCAACGAGCCGTTGACGGGTGCCACGGTCACCTCCGAGATGGGTGACGCACCGAACACCAGCACGACCGTGACCTTCTTGGGCAAGCCGCTGGCGTTCAAGGTAACCATGGAGTTGGCCGGCGCCGGAACGGTGTTGCCGCCCCACACCACACTCGTCGGCCCGGCCGAACACGCGACGGTGTTGACGGTCTTCGGCGCGGCACTTGCCGCCGTCGCCCCGCCAATGACCAATGCCGATAACGACACCGCGATGGCTCCGATGACTCGAACTCGTTGCAACATCATCCCCCCTCTCGGCCCACGCGCTGTGGCCAGAGTTCTGACCACGTCGTGATGACGTCAGGTCACAGGGAGCTTGGACTCGCCGCGTCGCAGTGTCGTCTCGATGCCGTTGCGACCCCGTTGCAAAGGCGAGCTCAGGTGCATGGCCACCCGGCCTCCTGCCTCTACCTGCGGCTTTATCGCGGCAGGGGGTCCGACAGGATCTCGCCGACAGGCCGGGGCACCGTCACGCCGTCCGGTTCTCTCGGGAGCTGACCTGGGCGCGTCGCCTCCCAGAGCAGGTCCGCCGGACCGGGATGCCCGTAGAAGAAGCCCTGCACGGATTCGCATCCGATCGCACGAAGCGCGCGTGCCTGTTCCGCCGTCTCGACTCCCTCGCCCACCACGGAGAGGTCCAACGAGTGTCCGAGGTTGACCAGGCCCTGCACGATGGCCGCACCGCGCGGGTCACCCGAACCGAGAGAGGCGATGAACCGGCGGTCGATCTTCATCCCGGTGATCGGGAGGTCCTGGAGCCAAGAGAGGTTCGAGTAGCCGGCGCCGAAGTCGTCGAGGGCAAGGGCGATGCCCAGCGACCGCAGGTGCTTCATGACACCTCTGGCCGAGCGCACGTCGAGCAACGCCTCTTCGAGGATCTCGAAGCCGAACCCTTCGGGCGAGAGGTGGTGCTTCGTCAGGACGTCCACGACCAGCTCGGGGAACGAGGGGTCCGCGAGCTGCCTCGGGGACACGTTGACCCACAGGCGGAACGGGCGTGAGAGGCGGCCTTCGGCCTTCCAACGGGCCATCTCGGAGGCGGCCTGCTCTAACACCCAGGCGCCGATGGGCACGATCAGGCCGCACTCCTCGGCGATGTGCAGGAACCGCTCGGGGAGCAGAATGCCGTGACCGGGACGGTCCCACCGGAGCAGGGCCTCCGCACCGACGACCTTCTCGGTTCTCGTATCCACGAGCGCTTGGTAAAGGAGAGACAACCCGCCGGTGGCGAGGGCAACCGGAAGTCCCCGCTCCACCTCGAACCGTTCTATGACTTGGGCGCGCATCTCGTCGTCGAAAAGCTCCCAGCGGCCTCGACCCGCCTCCTTGGCCCGGTACATCGCCGTATCGGCGTTGCGCAGCAACGTGTCGGCGGACTGCCGGCGGGTTCCCGGGACGGTCACCGCGATCCCCAAGCTGGCGCTCAGCACATGCTCGAAGCCGTCGACCTCTATGGGCTCGTTGAAACTCTCGAGGAGATGGTCGGCGAACACACACGCATCGGCCGAGTTCCTGATGTCCGAACAGATGACGATGAACTCGTCACCGCCGAAGCGGGCGACGCTGTCGGTCTTTCGGCACGAGCTCAAGAGTCGGTTCGCCACTTCTTGCAGGACCTGGTCGCCCACTTGGTGCCCGAACAGGTCGTTCACCACCTTGAACCGGTCCAGATCCAGGAAGAAGAGCGCCAGCGAGCCTCCCGTTCGCTCGCTCATCGCCAGGTTCTGCTGTAGGCGATCGTCGAGCAGCGCGCGGTTGAGGAGTCCCGTAAGCGGGTCGTACATGGCCTGGTAGGCGTTGATCCGGGTCAGGCGATCGACGAGGCTCCGGTTCTGGTTGAGGAGGCGCCGCCGTGACAGCGCGTTCGCGACGCTGTTCAGCAGATGCTGCGGGGCGACCGGCTTTATGAGATAGGCGTCGAGCTGACCGACGGCCGCGACGGCGGTGTCGAACGTCGCGTTGCCGGTCAGCAGGAGGACCGGGAGATCCGGATCGTGCGTCTTGACCTGCTGGGCGAGCTCGATCCCACTGCCGTCGGGTAATTGGTAGTCGACGACCACGACGGCGGGCTTTTGCACCACGACGAGCTTCAACGCCTGGTCCACCCGCCCCGCCGTGATCGTCTCGATCCCCTCCACCGCCAGCACGGCGACGAGGGTCTGCCGGAGCTCCTCGTCGTCGTCGACCAGCAGGACGACTTCGCGGGAGTCCGCCGGATCGAAATCGGAGATCACGCGCCCTCGCTCCGCCCCATCGCCACTTCGACCTCGGCGAGGAGGCGGCGCGGCGCGACCGGCTTGACGAGGTGTGAGAAGACCTTGTGCCCGACATTCTTCTCGTCTTCGCCTTCGAAGCGGAAGGCGGACATCAAGATCACGTGCGGCGGGGCGTCCAGTGCCTTCAGGACTTCTATGCCGCTCCGTCGAGGCATCCGGATGTCGAGGAGGATCAGCCCCACGCTGCCGGACTGGAGCAGATCAAGTGCAACCTGGCCGTCCTCGGCCTCGAGCACCGAGTAGCCGGCCGAGCGCAGGATTTCGGCGACGGACGTCCGGACCGGCTCTTCGTCGTCGACCACCAGGATGTCGGCCAGCATCACGCCGTTCATACCGGAACCCCTTCTCTGACGGCCGGAAGGACCACGGTCGCCCGGACGCCGCCGGCGGCCAGGTTCTCGAGGGTGACGTCGCCGTCGTGAGCCTGGACGAGACGGTGCACGATGGCCAGGCCGAGACCGGTGCCGCTGGTCTTCGTCGTAAAGAAGGGCTCGAACACCTGATCCATCACCGTCTGGTCCACCCCATCACCGGTGTCCTCCACGACGACCGTTACGCCCGAAGGGCCGGACGATCCGCTGAGCCGCAATGTGCCCCCAGAGGGCATCGCCTGGTACGCGTTGGTGACCAGGTTGGTCAAGACCTCGGCGAGCTGGCCGCGGTCCCCGACGAGGGCGACGGGTGCGACGTCGACGAGTACTTCGACGCCGTCGGGGTGCGGTGTCGCCCCGAGGACCTCATCGACCAGCTCCGGCAGCTCGATCTCCGTCTTCCTCAGCTCGCGCGGCCGGACGAACGCCGTCAGGTCGTCCGCCAGCGCAGCCGCCTTCGACGTCTCCCGTTCGGCCAACGACAAGTACTTCTCGGCTGTCGGCGACACGTCGCCCAGGTCGTTGCGCACGATGAAGAGGGAGTTCGTGACGGCCGCCAGCGGATTGCGGAGTTCGTGGCCGATCACCGACGCCATCTCGCCGACCGCGGTCAGCCGCTCGCTCCGCACTAAGGCGTCCTGGGTGTCCTTGAGCTCTTGCAGCGACGCATTCAGGTCGGCGGTGCGTTCCTGTACGAGGGCCTGCGCGTACCGGTGACGCCGTTGGACCGTTTCCATGGTCAGGGTGACGATGAGGGCGATGAGCAAACCCAAGACCAGAAGGATCAGCGGAGCGGATGAGGCCAGACCAGAGACGAACGGAGCCTTGGCGGTTGCGACCAGGGTCCAATTCGACGCGCCCACCTTGACCTTGGTGTGCGCGGTCGACCCGGTCAGCGGGAGCTGCCGTGTCGTCGTTACGAGCAGGTTCTCCGGACGCGTGGCGCCGGGCCCATAGAGCGCAACGTTGAGTTCGCTGAAAGCCGGAGAGCCCAGGGCGGCTGCGACGTTGATATGCGGGTTGATGGCGAACTGCTCGTAGACATACAGGTCGCTGCCCGCGTTGGCTGCGAACCGTGCGTAGCTGAGCTTTCCGTTCGACGTGACCGGACCGGTCGTCACGCCGCCGTCCGTCGCCTTTTTGACGGTGGCGAGGGCAGGGCCGCTGAGCGCGTCCCCAGTGGAGAGGCCTTCACCTGTGGCCACCACCGCCACGTACCGCGTTCCCGTCTTCCGGATCAAGTTGATGGACAAGGGGCTCTTCGCCGAGGGCGGGTTCAGGGTCTGGAAAGTGCTCGGCGATCCACCGGTGAGCTTCACCAAGGTGGCGGCACTCGACACCGATGTGGTGAGCTGCCCGAACACAGACGAGGCCGTCTCGCCCGCATCCGTGGTCTGGCCCTGGAGCAGCGCCGACTCCTGCTGGTCGACGCTGTGCTGCAGGAAGAAGTACCCCCCGATGCTGACCAGGATGATCACGACCGCGATCGCCAACGAGATCGGCGAGGGGAGCCGGCGGGACGCCGTCACGTGCCAACCTGCGACGGTCCGTGCAGGCGGCGACGTGCCAGAGAAGCCAGCGCCTCGTATCGCGCTGCGCTGTGAGCGGGTCGGGCCAGCGTCATCTGCGTACATCCCCTAATAAGACTGTCGCGACCGGAGCCGCTGGGTCTCCTCCGCCCCAAGTGTTCCACACCCGTTGCGCCAGGTCTGCCCAAGTCTCGGAGTACGAACGGGCGTTCGTCTGGACGGCCAGGTCGGAAGGGGTCGGACAGAATCCCGCCAACAGCCCAGCTCACCCGCATACGTCGAGCCTCGGGGCGCAAACGCCACACAACCCAGCATTCAGACGAGCGGCGCCTCGACCTCAGCCCGGACCGGTCGGTCTGGTCGGCCACGAGTGGCGCGCCGGCCCACGTACGGGTGGCGACCGCACGCGGAGACGGGCCGCGGAACTGGACCGCCGACGTGGGGAACACCATGCACCCGGACTCTGTCTGGCACGGCTTCGCCAAGATCTGGCAGACCCCGGCGAGGGTGAGAAGTTCTTCGAGGACCAGAACGCCGCACCTGCCGAGGACCGGCCGCCGTCTTCGAGGCGTACGGCTGACGCACGAGGACGCGGCCGCACCGGCCGGATGGAGTGACGAGACCATAGGGTCGTGCATCCTCGACCTTTGCCGCTCGGCGCTCCCCAATCCCTTCAGCCACGAAAGGGACGCCTGGGGCCCACGAGGGTGCCCGGAATGGTGATCCACGCTACCGCCGACCCGTTCGGAACGAGACGGGTCACGCCAGGTGGCGGAGATGCTCGGGGCCGCCACGTGAACGCCGACGACGTCGGACATTGGTGGCCGCTGGAAGCACCCGAGCCCGCCGCCGTTCTCATTGGTCGGTTCCTCGACTCGGTGCAAAGAGCTCATAGTCGAGGCCGTCAATGGTCGTTGCTGCGCGCACCTACTAGGGGATAACCCCTAGGGGTAGCAGTGGCGATTCCGACCTTCGATGGATGCGATGAGTCCGCTGAAGGACGACGATGAGTCCACGTTCTCGTCCAATGGCCGAGATCTCGCCGTCCTTCCCGCCTGCCAGACTCGTCGGGAAAGGCGCTGAAGTATCGAGTGAAGACGGAGCACCAGGAGTGATCGAGGTCCGCAGCGTCACCAAGCGATTCCAGGACACCGTCGCTGTCAACGACCTGTCCTTTGAGGTCAAACCCGGCCATGTGACCGGCTTCCTCGGCCCGAACGGCTCGGGGAAGTCCACCACCATGCGGATCATCATGGGGCTCGACGCCGCCGACGCCGGCATGGCCACCGTCAACGGCCGCCGCTTCCACGATCTGCCGCTCCCCCTGCGGGAAGTCGGCGCGCTCCTCGAAGCCCGAGCCATCCACCCTGGCCGCAGCGCGTTCAATCACCTGTGGTACCTGGCCCGCTCGAACGACATCCCACGAGCTCGCGTGCTCCAGGTCCTCGAGATGGTCGGACTCGAGACGGTGGCGCGGAAGCGAGCTGGCAAGTTCTCGCTCGGTATGGGCCAGCGCCTCGGCATCGCGGCCGCGCTTCTCGGCGACCCCGAAGTCCTCCTCTTCGACGAACCGGTCAACGGACTCGACCCCGAAGGGATCCTGTGGGTCCGCAATCTGCTCAAGAGCCTCGCCGCAGAGGGCAGGACCGTGTTCGTCTCGAGCCACCTCATGAGCGAGATGGCGTTGACCGCAGACCAGATAGTCGTGATCGGCAGGGGCAGCCTGATCTCGGCCGGGTCGACATCGGATTTCATCGCACAGAACTCCGGGCAGTTCGTCCGGGTTCGCTCGCCCCAGATCGAACGCCTGGAGGAACTCGTGCGCGCCCAGGCGGCGATCGTCCGACGTGAGCCCGGCGGCGCCCTCGCTATTTCCGGGCTCTCGGCGCCGCAGATCGGCGACCTGGCCGGCACGAACGGCATCTTCCTCCACGAGCTCGCCACCCAGTCGGCCTCGCTCGAGGAGGCGTTCATGGAGCTCACACGTGAGAGCGTGGAATTCCACGGCGAGCCGTTGCCGACGTCCGACTCCCAGCCCTCTCCTCCTGACAAGTCTCCATCGACACCGGCGGCAGCATCTGCGGCCGGCTCCTCGCCCACGGAGCACTCGTGACCGTTACCCTCCCCGCCAAGTCGATCCTCCCTCCCGTCGAGGGTCGCCGCATCCGCGTCCCGAGCGTCCTCGCGGCAGAGTGGATCAAGATCCGCTCGGTCCGCTCGACCGGCTGGAGCATCTTCGCCATGGCGCTCATCACCGTCGGCGTCGCCGTGATCGCTGGGATCACGGTGACGCATCAGTGGAACACGTTCTCGGTGCCCGAGAAGATCACCTTCGACCCGACTGGGCTCAGCCTGCGCGGCCTGTTGTTCAGCGAGTTGGTCATCGGCGTGCTCGGGGTTCTCGTCATCAGCGCCGAGTACGGCACCGTCACCATCAGGGCCACGCTCAGCGCCGTCCCCCATCGCCCGCTCGTTCTCGCGTCCAAGGCTGTCGTCTTCGGGGCCCTCGCCCTGGTTGTAGGAGAAGTCCTCTCGTTCGGTGCCTTCTTCCTGGGCCAGATTCTGCTGTCGAACCCGGCGCCGCACGCCACGTTGAGCCAGCCGGGCGTCTTGCGCGCCGTGCTCGGGGGCGGACTCCTTGTTCCCGTGTTCGGATTGTTTGCTCTGGGCCTTGGCGCCATCGTGCGGCACACCGCCGGCGCAATCACCGCCTACGTCGGAGCGATCCTGGTCTTACCGTTGATCATCGAGGCGCTCCCGTCGTCGATAGGCCATCCGGTGCTGAAGTTCATGCCGTTCG
>DASZLL010000018.1:0-15077 GCA_035552395.1 Acidimicrobiales bacterium | reverse complement strand
CACCTCTGGATGAAGCTCAAGACGATCAAGGGCTCGCACTTCGCCAACTACCGCGAGGCCTGGGACGCCAACCAGCTGATCCGCGACGGCAAGGTGCTGCCGCCACTCTCCGCCGTCTACCCGCTCGACCAGGTGGGTGAGGCGGCCTACCAGGTCCACCACAACCTGCACGAGGGCAAGATCGGCGTGCTCTGCCTGGCGCCGAGCGAGGGCCTCGGCATCGACGACCCCGAGCTCCGGGCCAAGGTCGGCGAGGACCGCATCACGCTGTTCCGGAGGCACGGGGCGTGAACGACCTGTTGACCGAGATCGACCACGTGGCCATTGCGGTGCACGACCTCGAAGCCGCCATCGCCTGGTACGCGGAGGTATTCGGCGCCACGGTCGACCACCGCGAGAATGTCGAGTCCGACGGCGTCGAAGAAGCCCTCATCAAGGTGGCCGACTCGTACATCCAGCTGCTCACCCCGACCCGAGACGACTCGCCCGTGGCGAAGTACCTCGCCGCAAAGGGCGAGGGCCTCCATCACATCGGCTACCGGGTCGAGGACTGCGGGGTCGCGCTCCAGGCGGTGAAGGACTCCGGCGGACGCGTCATCGACGAGGCGCCCCGGCCCGGTTCGCGCGGCACGACGGTGGCGTTCGTGCACCCGAAGACGTCGTTCGGGACACTCATCGAGCTCGTGCAGGAATAGCCGAGCTTCTCCCGCGGTCGTCGCCGGTCAGCGGCCGACCCCGAAGATCTCCCATTTCCCCGGCAGGCCCTTGAGGGCGTGTAGCCCCACCTCCTCGAAGGGGATCTGGTTCGGGATCGCTCCCCGCTGATATGCGCATACGGCGACACACACATCTATGAAGGCCGCTCGACCAGGGCTTCCCGTGAGCGCGCGCCGCCTGTACTCCGGCACCCGCGCCCTGGCAACCAGGCCCAGCCCCCCTTACGCCCCCGGCGCCACCGCCAGCACCCGCCCCGGGTTCGAGCCCGCCACCCACACGCCGGCGCCAACGGGCACCAGCACCCGCGGATCCGTCCCGAGGTCGAGGGCCTTCAGCCCCGGTGACGGGGACACCGTCCGCACCGTCTGCGCCGTCCCGTCGCCCACGTAGACGTCGCCGCCCGACACGGCCACCGTGAGCGGGTCGCCCCCGACGTGGAAGGTCTGCGTCACGAAGAAACCGGCCTGCGATACCTCCGACACCGTCCCGGCTGCCGCGTTGGCCACCCAGACAGCGCCCTCTCCGGTCGCCACGCCGATCGGCCCCTGCCCCACGACCAGGGTCTTCTGCTGTGGTCCCGCCGAGCTGGCCGGAGGCGTGACCCGGGTCAACAGGTTCGTCGTGCCGGTCACCCACAACGAGCCGTACCCCGCCCCGACGCGCACGGCCCCGGCCAGCACGTCGATCGGCGTGCCCGCGGTGCCGGTGCGCAGATCGACCGGCGTCACCTCGTGCGCCTCGAGCGACGTCACCCACGCCTGGCCGGCCAACACGGCCAGATCGGTCGGCTCGGCCGGGACCGGGACGCTGCGTTGGATGAGCAGCGTGGCGGGATCCACCTCCACGACCTGGTTGTCGACCGCGTCGGCGACCCACAAGTGCCCCTCCGCCAGCACCATGGCGACCGGGCGTCCCGGCAGGTGCACCGAGCGCTCTACCTTGCCCGTCGTCGGGTCGAAGCGCAGCAGCAGGTTACGCAGGTCGTCGGTGACCCACGCGGAGGTGCCCCGCATCGCCACCGCGGACGCGGCCGGGAGCCTGAGGATCGTGTGTGACGAGAGGGCGGCATGCCGTTGCTGGTTCGACGGCGTGCTCGACGACGAGAGCAGCAGCGGGACCGCAATCCCGGCCACCACCACGATCAGCGCGGCCACCAAGACCCAGGTCAGCCGGCGCCGGCGGCCGTCCCAACTCTGGCCGCCGTCGCGCCCGCCGCGCCGGCCGCGCCGCGCGCCCTGCGCGGCCCGGGCCCTGTCCTGCTGGCTCTGCTCGCGCCGGCGTTGGCTGCGGTTCGTCTGCGCCACCCGTTAGCGGAACGTGTGCTCGAGGAGCTCGAGCACCTGCGACACCTGCTCGGAGACCGTCCCCGTGCCGGGCGCGAGCACCAGGTCCGGGCTGAGCGGCGCCTCGTAGTCCGAGTCGATGCCGGTGAACCCGGGCAGCTCGCCGGCCCGGGCCCGGGCGTACAGGCCCTTGGGGTCGCGCCGCTCGCACTCCTCGAGCGACGTGGCCAGGAAGATCTCGAGGAACGGCAGGCCGACGTCCTCGTGCAGCATCCGGATGAGCCGGCGGTCCTCCTCGAACGGGCAGATCAGCGCAATGAGCGCCAGCGAGCCGGACTCGGCGAACATGCGCGCCACCTCGCCGGCCCGGCGCACGTTCTCCTTGCGGTCGTGGTCGGAGAAGCCGAGGTCGCCGTTGATGCCGTGGCGCAGGTTGTCGCCGTCGAGCAGGAAGGCGTGCATCCCGCTCTGGACGTACGCCTCCTCGACCCCGGCCGCCACCGTCGACTTGCCCGCGCCCGACAGGCCTGTGAACAACACGGTTGCCCCTTGGGCGCCGAGTGCGCTGTAACGATCGGCCCTGGTCAGGCGGCCCCGATGGCGCACCACGTTGGGGCTGGCGTGCGTCGTGGCAAGGACCCGGATGACGCCGGCGCCCGCCGTGACGTTGGTCTGGGCGTCGATGATGATGAAGCTGCCCGTCGTGCGGTTGGTGCTGTAATCGTCCACCGGCAGTGGTTCGGTGCAGTGAAACGACACGCGGCCGATCTCGTTCAGCTCGAGCGTGGTCGCGCTGTCGTCGCGGCGCAATCCGTTCACGTCGAGCCGGTACTGCAGCGACTCCACGGTCGCCCGCACCGTTCGCGTGCTCTGCTTGAGGAGGTAGCTGCGCCCGGCCGCGAGCGGCGAGCGCTCGTCCATCCAGCAGACCGTGGCCTCGATGTCGTGCGTGTTGGTGGGTCGGTTGTTGGGTCGGCACAGCACGTCGCCCCGCGACACCGCGATGTCGTCGCTCAGGGTCACGACGACCGCCATCGGCGGGAAGGCCTCACGGACCTCGCCGTCCGCGGTGACGATCGACTTGATCTGCGTCGTCGTCCCCGTCGGCAGCACCAGCACCTCGTCGCCGGGGCGCAGGATGCCGCTCGCCACCGTCCCGGCGTAGCCGCGGAAGTCCGGGTTGTCCGGCGTCTGGCTCCGGATCACGTACTGCACCGGGAAGCGCGGATCGATGAAGTTCTCGTCGCTGCCGATGTACACAGATTCGAGGTGATTGAGCAGGGGCGATCCGTCGTACCACCACATCGCCTCGGAGCGCTGCACCACGTTGTCGCCCTTGAGGGCGGAAATCGGGATGAACGCAATGTCATGGACGTTGAGCCGGGCCGCGAACTCCATGAAGTCCGACTCGATCCGCTCGTACCGCTGGCGGTCCCAGTCGACCAGGTCCATCTTGTTGACGCAGACGACCATGTGCGGGACGCCCAGCATCGAGGAAAGGAAGGCGTGGCGACGCGTCTGCTCGATCACCCCCTTGCGGGCGTCGATGAGGACGAGCGAGACGTGCGCCGTCGAGGCGCCCGTCACCATGTTGCGGGTGTACTCGGTGTGGCCGGGCGTGTCGGCGATGATGAACTTGCGCTTGGGCGTCGCGAAGTAGCGATAGGCCACGTCGATCGTGATCCCCTGCTCGCGCTCGGCCCGCAGGCCGTCGGTGAGCAGCGCCAGGTCGGTCTCGGGGTTCCCGCGCTGCTCGCTGGTGCGGCGGATCGACTCCAGCTGGTCCTCGAAGATGCCCTTGGCGTCGTAGAGCAGCCGGCCGATCAGCGTCGACTTGCCGTCGTCGACCGAGCCGGCCGTCGCCAGGCGCAGGAGCTCCATCAAAAGTACCCCTCGCGCTTGCGGTCCTCCATGCCGGCCTCGGAGATGCGGTCGTCGGCTCGGGTGGCGCCCCGCTCGGTGAGCCGGGTGGCCGCCACCTCGTCGATCACCAGGTCGATGGTCGACGCGCTGGATTCGACGCACCCGGTGCAGTCGGCGTCGCCCACCGTGCGGAACCGCACCGTCTCCTCGTAGGGCGTCTCGCCCGCCTCGAGCGCCAGGTGGGGGCCGACGGCCATGAGCATGCCGTCCCGCTGGACCACCTGGCGCCGGTGCGCCAGGTAGATCGGCGGCGTGTCGATGCGCTCGTGGCCGATGTAGTTCCACACGTCGAGCTCGGTCCAGTTCGACAGCGGGAAGACGCGGATGTGCTCGCCCTTGTGGTGGCGCGCGTTGAAGAGGTTCCACAGCTCGGGACGCTGGTTCTTCGGGTCCCACTGGCCGTACTCGTCGCGGAAGCTGAAGATGCGTTCCTTGGCCCGCGCCTTCTCCTCGTCACGCCGCGCCCCGCCGAACACGGCGTCGTGGCGCCCCTCGCGGATGGCGCGCAGCAAGGTGGCCGTCTGCAGGCGGTTGCGGGTGGCCCGAGGGGCGGTGTCTTCGACCGTTCGACCAGCGTCGATGTCGTCCTGCACGTAGGCAACCAGGAGCTTGACCCCCATGGCCTCCGCGTAGCGGTCGCGGAACTCGAGCACCTCCGCGAAGTTGCGCCCGGTGTCGATGTGGAGGACCGGAAAGGGGATGGGGGCCGGCCAGAACGCCTTGCGCGCCAGGTGCAGCATCACGATCGAGTCCTTGCCGCCGGAGAACAGCAGCACCGGGCGCTCGAACTCCGCCGCCACCTCCCGCATGATGTGGATCGACTCCGCCTCGAGGGCGCGCAGATGGGTCAGCCGATAGCCCGAATGCGGACCGCCGTCCGCGCCGTCGGGGTCAGTGCTCACCCGTGTTGTTGCCACCTCGGCGCTCCCTCCAGGTACCTCACGGGAACGCCCCGCGGCACCGTGACCCTACGTCCCGGGTGCAAAAACCCTAAACGGTGGTGACGGCGGCCCTTGGTTGTGGCCGCCCCGGTCCGCCCGCCGGAATCGTCCCGGGGGCACCGGCGCGGCCGTCCACCCAAAACACCTGGTCAGAGCCCCGAGCCTTCCCGTTGCGCAGGGCCGGGCCTCGCCGGGTCCTCAGCAGTCCGTGAATCCGCTCGTGAAGCAGTTGGAGACGGATTGGCCGAAGCTGCTGAGCGAGTCCCAGGCGGATCCGAGGGCCGAGGCGACGGCCTGGATGTCGCTGCTGCTGAATCCGATGTCCGAGAGGATGTTGCCGATGTCGTTCACCGCCTCGCCGAAGATGGTTTGGAGTGCGGATGCAATGTCCGCAGCCACTTCACCGATGTCCTCGAGGATCTGCGCCGCGGCGGCGGCAGCCTCGCTGAAGATGCTCTGGAGTGCAGCGGCGATCTCGGACGTGTCGTAGCCGATGTTCTTGAGGATCTGGGCCGCGCCCTGCGCCGCCTCGGCGAAGACCAGGGAGAGCGCCGTGCTCACGTCGTCGATGTTGAAGAAGCCCTTGAGCACGCTGGCCGCGTTCTGTGCCGCGTCGGCGAAGACCGTCTCGAGAGCCGTGGCGACGTCGGTGACGGCGTAGCCGATGGATTGGAGCACGCCGGCGACGGCCGCGTCGGCCTCGCTGAACACAGAATGCAGCGCGGTGGCCACGTCGTCGACGCCATAGCCGATCCCCCTCAGCACGGTGGCGACGGCAGTGTCCGCTTCGCTGAACACAACGTTCAGGGCGGTCCCGATCTGGGTGACGGTGTTCCCGATGGCTTGGAGCGCTGTCGCCACGGCGGTGTCGATGTCGCCGTAGACGCCCTTGAGCGCTGTGGCGACGTCGTTGACGACGAACCCGATGTTCTCGAGCACCTGCGCGGCAGCCACGTCGATGAAGCTGTACACGGTATCCAGCGCACCAGCGATCGCCAGGACGCAAGCCTGCTGTCCGTCGCTGATGCACGTACTGAGTGTCTTGAGGATGCCCGCCGCCACCTGTCCGACGTCGTTGAACACCACGTCGAGGGCACCGGCGATCTGGTTGAAGGTGTACTTGGCATCATCGAGGGCCGTGGCCACGGCCGAGTCGATGTCGTTGTAGAGACTCACCAGTGCGCCCGCCACCTCCTGAGCGGTGTACCCGAGCGCATCGAGCGCGATGGCCACGTCGTTGTCGGTTTCGGCGAACACCTGCTGCAGTGCGGCACCGATCTGGGCCACCTCGTAACCGACAGCCTGCAGAGCGCTGGCAACGGCCGAAGCGGCGTCGTTGTAGACGCTCTGGAGCGCAGACGCCACCTGGTCCACGGCGAAGTTGACGCCCTGGAGGATCTGGGCCGTCACCTCGTCGGTGAGGTTGTACACGTCCTTCAGGACACCCGCGACCTCATTGACCGTGTAGTTGAAGCCGTCCTTCATGATCTGGGCGAACTGGACCGCGCTGGTCGAGAAGACGTCGGCGGCGGCTTCCGCCACGTTCTGGATGCTGTAACCCAGGTCGACCAGGGTTCCGACCGCCTGGTTCACACCCTCGGCGAAGTCGTCGGCCAGGGTCGTGGCGAGCTGCGCAGCGCTGTAGCCGGCGCTGACCAGCGTGTTCATGGCGGTCTGGAACCCGCTCGATATCGCGGTGGTCGCCTCGTTGAATCCAGTGGCGATCGCCCCGCCGACAGAGGTGGCGACGGCGCCGAGCGTGTCGCCGGCGCTCTCAAGGCCTGCAGTGATGGCGGTTACCGCCGTGTCGACGCCCGCCGCCGCTTGGTTGTACAGCGAGACGACCCCGGCCGCGATCTGGGGGCCGAAGCGCGCGATGACCTCGGTCAGGGCAGCGGAGATGATGCCCGCGGCGATGCCGCAGCCGACGGCGCCCAAGCCCTCCGTTGCGACTGTGCAGAGGATGGCGAGCCCCGTGCCCACGGCCGTGCCCACGGCGTCGCCGACACAGGTCGCGACCGGGCCGTGTTCGCAGGCTTCGACGGCGATGTAGATGCCCAGGGCGGCGCCTGCCACGAGCAGGAGCGGTCCGGCGAACTCGGCGAGAGAGCCACCCTCCTCGCTCGCCGCGCCTGCTTCCTCACTTGCCTCTTCGCCCAAGATCCCCGCGCCGGTGTCCGCGGCCACCTCGCTGGTCGCCTCGACGGCCTCTGCGATTTCACCCGTGCTCTGGGCGAGGCTCTTCGCGACCGGTTGCAGCTCGTTCTGGATCGACTTCAAGAGGTACGAAACCGACTTCGACAGGACGTACGACGCGGGCTTCGCCGCGACCGAGACGACCTTGGCGTTGGTGACGGTGTCCGTTCCGGGAACCGTCTGGGTAGCCGAGTGGCCGGCCGAGTCGGCAATCCCCTCGGCAGCCGTGGGGATGGGGCCGCTTACGGCCGGAGAATAGCTGACGACGTACGAGGGGCTCGTCGGCGTCGTCCCCGTCGGGTCGGTGAAGGTCGTTGGCCGATCATCGACAAATGCGTAGGGCGACATGTCCGGCGCTCCGACCGCCATGGGCACCGTGTCCCGCTGGGTGAAACGGCCCGTGGTGGGGTCGTAATCGCGCGCACGCATGTTGTACAGCCCGGTGCGGCTGTCGAGGTACTGACCCTTGTAGAGAAGCGGGTTTGCCGGCGCAGAGTTCCCGGTCGTGGTGACGTTGCCGTAGCCGTCGTAGGTGTAGGAGGCGACGATATTTCCGCTGGCGTCGGACAGCTCCGAGACCGACCCCTGCGGATCGAGATGATAGAAGTAGGTGGCCGTCGGCGTCTGCATAGCCACCGGGCCGTCGCCGTAAATGTAGCGACGGATGAGGCTGCCGTCAGCTTTGCGCTCGATGGCGAGGCGCGCGTAGGAGCCCTTGACGTCCCAGACGTATTGGGTGACGTTCGACCCATCGGTTGCGGACGTGCGGTTGCCATCGCCGTCATAGTTGTAGGTGACGGTCGATGTGGGAGTGGTCACGCCGACCAGATGATCGGCGGCGTCGTAGGTGTAGGTGGTCTTGCCGTTGGGACCGTTGGAACTGGTGAGATCCCCGTTCTTGTCGTAGGTGTACGTGGTGATGCCGCCCGGACCGCTCTGCGCGGTCAGTTCGTCGCCGGCGTTGTAGGTCGAGCTCGTCGACCCCGAGGAGAGGAGATTGCCCGCAGCGTCGTAGGAGTAGTTCGTCGTCCCCGCGGTGTCCGGCGCGGCGGTGCTCAAACTGGCCTGCTGTGCGTTCACTGCCGCGGTGGTGGCCGCGGACGGGCTGGCGGGCGAACCCGGATTGGACGGGGTCGAGGCAGGCGCAGCGGTTGACGGCGCGGCGGTCGACGTCCCGGCGCTCGACGTGGCCACGGTCGACGTGGCGTCACTCGACGCAGTCAGGGGCGACGTGGTGTCGGCAAAGGAAGCGGCCGTCGATGTGGCGGCCGTCGATGTGGCGGCCGTCGACGTGGAGGAGGTCGGCGTGACGTCAGCGAACGTGGCCGTCGACGCGGCGGCGGTGGGCGACGTGGCGGGCGTCGAGTCCGTCAGCGAGGCGGTGGTCGACGGGGCGCCGATCGACGAAGGTGCTGTTGTAGATGTGAAGCCAGTCAGGCGCTCGCTGCCGTCGTAGCTGTAGTTGTCCGTGGTGCTGCTGCCCAGCGCGCTGTTTACCTGGGAGAGCGGGTTGCCGTTGGCGTCGTAGGTGAAGGAATTGTCGGCAACCTGCGTGCCGGCGACCTGCAGCGACTGGTCGAGGACCTGGCCGGCCTGGTTCAGGCTCTGGGTCTCGAAGACGCCGTTGGAGAAGCTGATGCCGGTGGTCTCACGCAACTGGTTGCGGATATAGGACGCCTCGACGTAGCCCGGGGAGCCTTGGGTTCCCGACTGGACGCTCATCAGGTTCTGGTTGTCGTCCACCGAGTAGGTGACATTCGTCATGTCGGGATAGGTCTCGATGATCTTCCCCGGTTGGCTGTAGTCGTAGGTAAACGTGTCGCTGCCGGAGGTCGCCTTGGTGAGATCACCGGCCAGGTCATAGCTGTAGGTGTGCTGCGTGCCGTCGGGATCGGTCATCCCCGTCCGGCGCCCCAGAGCGTCGTAGGACTGCGTCACCGTGAGCGTTGGGTGGCCGCTCTGGGCGTAGGTCGTCGTGGTGGCCTGGTTGAGCGCGTTGTAGGCGTAGGTAGTCACGCGCCCGTCGGGATCCGTCGTCGTCTTGACGTTTCCGTTGTTGTCGTACGTGTACGAGGTGACATTCCCGTTTGCGTGAACCGAGGTCTGCCGCCCAGCGCCGTCGTAGGTGGAGCTGGTGACGTGACCGTCGGGATCGGTGGTCGCGACGAGGTTGTCTGACGCGTCGTAGGCGTAGTGGGTCGTGCCGACTGCGTTCGTGACCGAGGCGGACTTGCCGTGTGCCGTGTAGGTGGTGGTCGTCACGGCGCCGGCGGGGTCGGTCGTGGAGATGACGTTGCCGGCCGGGTCGTAGGAAGTCAGGGTGACGGCACCGTCGTCGACTTGTCTGACCATGCGGTCGAGGCTGTCGAACTGCTGGGTGATGACGTCGCCCGCGTTGTCGGACTGGCCGACGATGTTGCCCTCGAGGTCATAGGCGTACTGCGTGGTGAGATTGGAGGGGTCGGTCTTCGAGACTTCGCGCCCTGCGGCGTCGAAGACGTGAGTAGTGCTGCGATTGGCTGCGTTCGTCTCGACCAGCAGGTCACCGGACGGATCGAACACGTTGGTCGACGGGCTGCCGTTGTTGGTAACGGACGTGCGCGTCAGCGTCGCCTCGTCCCACGAATAGGTCGTGGTGTTGCCGCTCGCATCGGTCGTACTGGCGACGTCACCGGCCTGGTTGTAGGTGTTGGTGGTGGTGTGTGGCCCTGGGGCGACCGTGGTGAGGAGATCCCCGCCAGCGTCGTAGGCGTAGTTCGTCGTGTTGCCGTTGGCGTCGGTGCGTGACGTGACGTCGCCCGCCTCGTCGAAGGTGGCTTTGGTTCCCGGGCCGTTTAGGGAAGTGCCCGAAGGGCTCTCCAGGACGACGCTGGTCTGGTTCCCGGCAGCATTGTAGGTGAACAGCTTTTGTCCGGTGGGGCCGACCATCTTGGTCATTTCGCCCTTACCGTTGTATGTCAGCTGCGTCCGGCCGGCGGTTGCGGCTCCCGGAGGGTAGATGAAGTTCAGCGCACCGCCGCTGTACGCGTAGGTCGTGGTGTTGCCGTCGGCATCCGTCTGGGACACCAGCCGGTGCTGGTTGTCATACGCCATCTTGACGATGGACGACGACGTGGAGGAGATGGGCTTGCTCTGCGCTATGAGGTTGTTGTTGGCGTCGTAACTGAGTTGCTCGACCCAGCCCAGTGCGTCCTGTATCTCGGTCATGTTGACCTGAGTGTCGTACGAATACCGGGTGATGCCGCCCCAAGGCGTTGTCTGCGCCACCAGAACGTCGTTGCTGTACTGGTCGATGTACTGGGCGCGCGGCTGGAGCCCGTTGGCTTCGACGAGTGCTCCTCGCGTCGTCGAACCGGCCGTGTAGGAGAACGTGTCGTTGGTGTGCTGCGGGCTCCCTTCCGAGGAGACTGCGGACACCCGGTTTTGATTGTCGTACGTGGCGGTCAGACGGACGTGCCCAGCCGGATCCGTCTCGGTGGTGAGCAGACCCGAACCGTTGTAGGCGTATGTCCACATGTGCCCACGGACGTCGGTGACCGAGCTGAGATGTCCGCCGCTGTATCCATAGGAGACCGAGCGACCGGCGGGCGTCGTGACCTTCGTGACGTGTCCGTTGCCATCGAGGGTGGCGGTGACGTTGTACGGCGTCGAGTTCGTCGTGTCGATGGTGATGACCACACTCGAGGTTTTCCAGGCGAACGAGAGCCCCTGGCTGCCCGGCGCCTCGTAGCTGGCCAGCCGCCAGGGTCCGGAGGCAGCATGGTCGAAGCTCAGTGTGACCCCGTCGAAGCGGGTCACAGTGCACCTGACGGTATTGCAGGACACCGCCGCCTTGGCACCGGGCGGGGCGTCCCACGACTTCGTCCCCGGATTCCAGGAGAAGACGATCTGCTGGCCGTCCTCTCCCCGCAGCGTCAGAGTGTGGTTTTGGACGATCGTCACCGACGCATCGAGAATTGACGTCCACCCCGGGCCGAATAACGAACCGCCGGTTGTGTCGGCCGAGTTGTACGTGCGTTGAAGAACCAGCGGCTCCCCGATACCGGCGACCCGCAGGTCGGTGACGGCGAAGGTCAGCGCGCCCGTCGCCGAGTTGACGTCGTCGGCCGTGTCCGTCGGATTGGCGCCGTACATGCTGCCGCCAAAGGTCTGACCGAGTGGGATGCCGGTCGGCGCGACCCCGAGGGGGCTCGGCGGCGGGGTGAGAACGGGGAAGGGAAGGCTCTCGGCCTGGAGGCTGTCCGTTGCGTCGGTGGCGACGAGTGTGTAGCCACCGCCTGCCTGGCCGATCGAGCATCCGGAGAAAGAGGCGACTCCCGCCGAGGCACCAACGGAATTTGACGCGCACGCCAGGGCCGCACCCGCTGTCCCCGTGCCGGCGGCGATGCTCAGCGCGACGCCGGCGCTCGACGAGGTGATGTTGCCACCGGCGTCGGCGACTGCCACCACCGGTTGCGACGCCCACACCGCCGACGCGCTGCCGCCGCTCGGCTGAGCGGCGAAGAGGACCTTCGCGGCGGGACCGGGCTTGACCGCGAACGGTTCGCTGGTCTGGGTCAGGTTGTCCGCCGAATCCTGCGCGGTGAGGGTGTAGGCAGCCGCGGTCTTGTCGACGGAGCAGCCGCTGAAGAGAGCGGCGCCGCGGACCGCTGGGAGCGAGTTGGCGTCGCAGTGCAGCGTCCCCGAACCCGTCGAGGGGGTGACCGACAGCGCGATGGAGGCAGTGCTGGTGGGCAGCTGGTTGCCGCCGGCGTCCTCGACGGTCACCACGGGCTGAGTGTCCCAGGCGGTCCCGCCCGTTCCGCTACCAGGCTGCGTGGTGAACGCCAGCTGCGCCGGGGAGCCAAGGTCCACCGAGAACGCCTTGCTGGTGACCGACGCGGTCCCCGAAGTGGCGGTGAGGGTGTACCCCGTGCCCGCCTTGTCCACGGAGCAGCCGCTGAAGCTTGCCGTGCCCCCCTGGGTGGACACCGGGTTGCTCGCGCACGTGAGAGTGGCCCCGGGCGTCCCGGTCCCGGGCGTGATCGAGAGTGTCACCGCTCCGGCGGCTTGGTTGCCGCCCGTATCGGTGAGGCTGACCACCGGCTGCCGGGAGAGCGTCGATCCGCCATGCCCGTTACCGGGGTCGGTGTTGAACGATGCCTTGGCCGGACCGCCTGTCGTGACGTCGAACGGCGTGCTGTCAACGCTGAGCGAACCAGACGTCGCCGTAAGGACGTAGCCGTTATCAGGGTCGTTGATGTCGTTGATGCTGCAGCCCGAGAAGTCCGCGGCGCCGGAAGCACCGACGGCGAGGGGATTGGTCGCGCAGCTGAGGGTGGCGCCCGGCGTGCCCGTGCCGCCCTTGATCGACAAAGTGACCGAACCGGCGACGGGGTTGCCGCCGGCGTCGGTCAGAGTCACGACAGGCTGGGTCCCGAAGGGGCTGCCCCCTGCGCCCCCACCGGGATTTGTGTTGAAGGCGATGTGGGCGGCAGATCCGGTGCCGATGTCGAAGGCGGTGCTGTCCGCAGACAGAGTTGCCGTCGAATCGGCGGCCATGAGCTGGTACCCGTTGCCCGCGTCGTCGATGGCGCAGCCGCTGAATTTGGCCACGCCGTCGACGGCCGACACCGGGTTGGTCGTACACGTCAGGTGTGCGCCCGACGTGTTGTTCGCGATCGAAAGCGTGAGGGAATCGGTGTTGCCGGTGATGACGTTGCCGCCGGCATCCTTGACGACGACTTCGGGTTGGGTGCCGAACGCGGCGCCACCCGCTCCACCCAGTGGTTGCGCGATGAAGGCGAGCGAGGCCGGTGACCCTGGGTCGATGTCGAAGGGGCTGCTGGCGGGCGAAAGCAGCGAGTCGGTCCCGTCGGTCGCTACCAGCTCGTAGCCAGTTCCCACCGTGTCGACGGCGCAGCCGCCGAACTGGGCCACCCCGCTGACCGCGGATACCGGATTGGCCGAGCAATTGAGATTGGCGCTGGACGTCCCGGTGCCCGACTTGATGGCGAGATGGATGGCGGAGGTCGAGCTGGTGATGACCGCACCGTGCCCGTCCTCCACGCTCACCTGTGGTTGGCCGGTCCAGGCGATTGTCGCTTTCCCACCGTTCGGCTCGCCGCTGAACGCCAGCTGCGCCGGGCCCGAGACGAAGAAGTCCGAGCTGACCTGCGTCAGATTGTCGGTGCTGTCCGTCGCGGTGAGCGAGAAGACGCCGCCACGGCTCAGCGTGCAGCCGGTGAAGGCGGCGACGCCGCTCGAGGCGCTCATGGACGTGACCCCGCCGGTGGTCTGGTCACAGGTCAAGGTGGGAGGGAGGCCCGTGAGCGCAGCGCCACCGGAACCGGTCAGCGTGAGGGTGACGGTGGAGGACGTCGACACCACCGCGTTCGAGGCGTCTTCGATTTTGACAGTCGGCTGGGTCGCGAGAGCGGTCCCGGGATCTCCGTCGCCGGGTTGCGGTTCAAAGGCAAGCTGGGTGGCGCTCGTCGTGGCGCCGGCCTGAAGTGCGCCGACGGCCGGCAGGAGTCCCATCAAGAGACCGATGCAGACGCCGCCCCACAACGGACGGATCCGCACGCAGATCGAGGTTCGCCGTTCAGGGGCTCTGCCTGCATGAACGCGCGCCGCAACGCGTCCCAACGTCCGGCGCGCCATGTGAACCCCCTTAACCCACCGCCTGAAGCGGGGCGGATAACCCAAGTGCGTTGGAGGGTACCGGGCGCAGCCTTCAGCGGGCAGAGTCGAAAGTCACCATCAGTGCGCTGAACTCCCGTTGCGCATTAGCGTATGTTGTTCGAACGCTGGTTGCGGTGCGGGGATTTCACCGATCGATCACCACCCGGCCATTCTCGATCGTGGCCGGAGGCCGAACGGCCGAAAGCCGTAGCGGGAGTTAGGCCCCGGCCTCCGCGGCTCCGGGTCCTGGCTCGTCCGACGACGATCCATTGGCGGGGGCGCCGTCGGCGGCCGCACCGTTGTCCACGATCGGGTTGCCGTAGGCATCCTCGGCCGTCGGGGTCGCCCCGAGCCAGCTGGCGTCGATCGACGAGTCGAAGGGGTCTTCGCTGACCCCTTCTCCCATGTCGCGCAGCCAGTTGGCCAGGTCCTCGGTGTCGGACTCGCCGGCGCCCATGGCCCAGAAGGGCATCGCCTCGGCATCGGGCATCTCCAAGCGGATGTTCCGGTAGTGCTCCATGCCCGAACCCGCCGGGATGAGCTTGCCGATGATGATGTTCTCCTTGAGGCCGAAGAGCTGGTCGCTGCGACCCTCGATGGCCGCCTCGGTCAGCACCCGGGTCGTCTCCTGGAAGGAGGCGGCCGAGAGCCAGCTCTCGGTGGCCAGCGACGCCTTGGTGATGCCCATCAGCTCGGGGCGTCCCTCGGCAGCGGTCTTACCGTCCTCGACAAGGGTCCGGTTGACCTCGGCGTAGATCTGGTTGTCGACGCGCTCGCCCGGCAGGAAGGGCGCGTCGCCCGGCTCGGCCACGAGCACGCGGCGCAGCATCTGGCGCACGATCAGCTCGATGTGCTTGTCGTGGATCGACACACCCTGGTCGCGGTACACCTTTTGCACCTCTTCGACCAGATACTGCTGCGTCTCCCGGATGCCCTTGACCTCGAGTAGCTCCTTGGGGTCCTTCGGGCCCTCGACGAGCGCGTCGCCAGCGGAGACTTCCTCGCCGTCGACCACCTCGAGGTGGGCGCGCACCGCCACGAGGCTCGAGTCCTCGGTGCCGTCGTCGGCCACCACCGTCAGGCGGCGGCCGGTCTCCTCGTCCTCGACCCGGACGGTGCCCGAGTGGTGGGCCAGCACGGCGGCGCCCTTCGGCGTCCGAGCCTCGAAGAGCTCGACGACGCGGGGCAGACCGTGGGTGATGTCCTCGCCGACGACACCGCCGGTGTGGAACGTCCGCATCGTCAGCTGCGTGCCCGGCTCACCGATCGACTGGGCCGCGATCACGCCGACGGCCTCGCCGAGCTCGATCATCGAGCCCGTAGCGAGCGACAGCCCGTAACAGGCGGCGCAGAC
>DASZLL010000017.1:0-16178 GCA_035552395.1 Acidimicrobiales bacterium | reverse complement strand
AACGACGCCGGCAGGATCTGCATGTAGCGAGCGAGCACGATCACGTCGGCCCGCTCCTCCCCCAGCATCGTCTCCATCTCTTCGAACGCCGCCTTCTTGGCGGCCGGCTCCGCTCCGACGGGCACATACCGGAACCGGACGCCGTGCCATTCCACCAACCCACGAAGATCCTCGTGGTTGGAGATGACGCAGGTCATGTCGCATTCGAGCTCGCCGCTGCGCCACCGGTACAACAGGTCGGCCACACAGTGGTCCTCCTTGCTGGCGAACAGCACGACGCGCTTCGGCTCGTCCGTGTCGCTGAGTTTCCACGCCATGTCGAACTCCGACGCCAGCGGTTCGAAAGCCGCTGACAACTCGGATGGGCCGAAGCCCGCCGGGAGGCTCTCGGCCACAATCTCGATCCGCAAGAAGAAGCGGCCCGAAACCAAGTCACCGTGCTGGGCGGCCTCCAACACCGACCCGCCGCGACCCGCGATCAGACTCGTCACGGCGGCGACGATGCCGACCCGGTCGGGACAGGTAATCGTGAGGATGTAGCGACGCACCAAAGACCCCCTGAGTCGTGCCGCAGATTCTGACCCCACCGGGCCGTCGACGTCGGCCTTAGCCGAACAGGCCGGCGCCGGCGCCAGCTGCGCCCGAGCGGTCACCCCCGCCGCACATCTCTACAAAGAGCCGGTGCACCCGCCGATCGGGCGTCAACTCAGGATGAAAGGACGACGCCAGTACCGACCCATGTCGCACCAGCACGGGCACCCCGTCCAGCTCGGCCAGTACCTCCACGCCGTCTCCGACGGACACGACAAAAGGGGCCCGGATGAACACCGTCGGCAACGGCGGACCCTCACCGGACCCCAACACCACATCAGCCTCGAACGACTGGCGCTGGCGCCCGTAGCCGTTACGGCGCACCACTGCGTCGAGCGCGCCGAAGGTCCGCTGATCGGGTCGGCCATCGAGCACCTCGCGGGCCAGCAGGATCAGCCCGGCGCAGGTGCCGAACACGGGCAGCGCAGCGGCCCCGGTACCAGCGTCGCCCAGCGGCCCGGCAATGGCATCGAACAGCCCCGTTGACTCCAAGAGCATCGACAGCGTCGTCGACTCGCCCCCCGGAATGATCAGCCCGTCGAGCCCTTCGAGGTCGGCCGGGTGCTTCACCAGCCGAGACCGGGCACCGACCTCATCCAGCGCGGCGGCATGCTCGCGCACGTCACCCTGCAGATCGAGCACCCCGATCATCGGGCCGTCGGACGACGCCAGCTCGGCTACCACCCCCGGTCGGCGAGATGCTCGCCGTACGCCGACGCTTCCAACCCGCGCATCGCCTCACCCAGCCCACGCGACACCTTGGCCACGTGATCCGGGTCCGTGTAATGCGCGGTCGCCTCGACGATCGCCGACGCCATCCGCTGCGGGTCAGAAGACTTGAAGATCCCGGAACCGACGAAGACCGCTTCCGCGCCAAGTTGCATCACCAATGCAGCATCAGACGGCGTGGCAATGCCACCGGCGCAGAACAAGGGCACCGGCAAGCGCCCGGCAACAGCGATCTCCTGCACCAATCCGATCGGTGCGCCCAGCGATTTGGCCCAGCCGTACAGCTCGGCCGAGTCGGCCTGGCCGACGGCGCGAAGGTCGCCCAGGATCGAGCGCAGATGCCGCACCGCCTCGACGATGTTCCCGGTCCCGGCCTCGCCCTTGGAGCGGATCATCGCTGCGCCCTCCGAGATACGGCGCAGCGCCTCGCCCAGGTTCGTCGCCCCGCACACGAAGGGCACCGTGAACGGCCACTTGTCGATGTGGTTTGCCTCGTCCGCCGGCGTCAACACCTCGGACTCGTCGATGAAGTCGACGCCCAGCGACTGCAGCACCTGGGCCTCGGCGAAGTGCCCGATGCGAGCCTTGGCCATCACGGGGATCGTCACCGCATCGATGATCCCCTCGATCAGCAGCGGATCGCTCATGCGCGCCACGCCCCCATCGCGGCGGATGTCGGCCGGTACCCGCTCGAGTGCCATGACCGAGACGGCGCCGGCGTCCTCGGCGATCTTGGCCTGCTCGGCATTGACGACGTCCATGACGACGCCGCCGCGCAGCATGTCCGCCAGCCCCCGCTTGACGGTGAAGGTCCCCGTGGTTTCGGCGCTCATAGGCCCAGTCTACGAGGGCAGGCGGCCGGGCCTTCTCACCACTCGTACAGTGCGGCGGCCCTCACCCATGTGGCATCGAGATCACCGGGATACACCGGCTCGTCACGATGGCCGACCGACGGGTCGATCCAGACCCACCGGGTCGGCCCGAAGCGGGCCGGCGAGGCGAAGAACGAGTCCTCGGTCGGGGGCGAAGACTCCATCATCGTGCAGAGCCCACCGAGCAGGCCGCTCGGGTATCGCACGACGGATGCGCCCACGACGTCCGCTCGATATTCGCGGTTCTCCCCCACGCACCGGCGCAACGTCCTCTCGCCTCCCCACATCGTCGCCAGCGTGATGCCGACGGACGAGACCCCGTTGTCGCCTCGCTTCACGTGCGCCAGTTCGTGCGCGATGACGCCTTCGAGCTCCACCAGATGCAGGGTGCGCAGCAGCCCCGTCGTGACAATGAGATCGGCCCGCCGCGCGTCGCGTCCGAGAGCGCAGGCGTTGGGAACCGGGTCGTCGAGGATATGCAGCGTGGGCATGGCGAGGCCAAACGTGGCGCACAGCCCCTCGGTGACGTTGAACAACCGCGGATCGTCGTCTTCGTCGGCCACTCGGGAGCCGATACGACGGAGCGCGACTCGTGGGCTGAGGCGCCACACCGCATACATCAAGAGGGCCCCGGCGACGACCAGCGCAACCACCCCCGCGATGATGTTGACCGACACCGTCAAGAGCGCGAAGAGAAGGAGAGCCGGAACGGCGGCGGTCCAGGCGCACAGTCGGATCACCCGACGCCGGTTGGCCGCCACCTCCTCGGGATAGACGATGGGTGCCCCGAGGGTGTGCTGAGTGTCGAGCGGCTCGGGCTGAACCGATGGCGCGAGCGCAACTGCGGTCTTTGGCTGTCCCTGTCCACTACGAGGCCGTTGGCCCCCGCCCGACCGCGAGCGATTCGCGTTCCTATTGCGGTTCCCACCGCCACCGCTGCCCTGACCACCTCGGCCGCGGCCACCACCGCCGGCGCCCGAGCGCTGTCCGCCGCCTCCACCCGATCGCTGGCCGCCGCCGCCTTGACCCTGTCCCTTTTTCTGCTGCTGGGACACCTGCGACCCACCGGCACCTGCACTGGCGGCGCCTGAGCCGGCGGGCCGGTTCGAGCTGCGGTTCCTGTTGCGGTTGCGATTCCTATTGCGGTTGCTGCTGCCGCCCGAGCCACCCGATCCGCCGCCGCCGCCGGCACCACGACCCTCGCCACCGCCCTTGGGCGGGCTTCCCGATGCGTCGTTCTGGTCGGCCATGGAGCCGCCAGCCTACGACACCGATCCCGGCGCTTTTGACCCATCGCAGCCGCTCACCGAGACTGAGCGGGTGCGGCGGGGCAAAGGAATCAGCGCGGTCATCTGCACTTTTGTCGTCCTCGGCACCCTCGTTCCCCTCGCCTCCATCCCAACGGGTGCCGCGGCCACGACGATGCCGACCCTCCCCATCCCGGCCGACGCCAACGGGATCGTCTACCCGCTCACCTCGTTCTTGGACTGGGCCGAGAACCCGCTTGAGAACATCACCGACCCCGCCCTCGGCGAAAACGCCCTCACCCAGATACTCCAAAATGCCGCTGCCGCTGTCGGCCAGCAGTTCCGCGGCGAGATCGCCGCCGCGTTCAGCGCGAATCCTGGCACCGCTGCGCTGAACCTCTCTGAGCAGATGGCCGCCGAGCTCGTCCACCTGCGCCCGGTCGTGGCCGGCGACGACGTCACCGACGTCGCCAACCCGAACTTCCTGCCCGACTTCGACCACAACGGCGTCTTCGGCGATCCCAGCGACTTCGTCGCCATGGAGCAGGGCGCCCAAGGCCCAGCCGGCCTCGGCAGTCCGAGCTCCCACCCGGCCACCGGCGCGTTCCTCTACCCCTGCATCGCCGACAGCGGCGCGGTCACGTACCAGACGACAACGAATACCTGCGCACCTTCGGCGTCACCCCACACCACGTACAAGACGGGCGTCGCCGAGCAGGAGACGATCATCGACTCGAGGGGCCTCTCGCTCGCGGCGACGCTGTGGCTCCCCGGCGCCGCAGTCGACCCGACGACGGCCCACGCGCACAACTTCCCAGCCGTTGTGATCTCCGACGGCATCGCCTCGGACCAGAGCGACTACTTCTGGCTCGCCATGTCGCTCGCTGCCCAAGGCGACATCGTGCTCACCTACGACCCCGCCGGGCAGGGGGCATCCGAGGGCAGTGCGGCCAATCTGTTCTCGCCCTCGACGGCGGGCTGCATCTTCGCCGGCGCCTGCCGCGACCTCGAGGACGCCGTGCGGTGGCTGCTCGATGACCCCATCATCCCTGCCGTCGACCTCGCCGACTCGACTCCCGTCTTTCCGTTGACGAGCGACGTCACACCACCGAATCAGGCGGCGGCGGCCGTGGCCGGCAACCCCGACCTACACAACCCCGACCCCGCACCCGCCGGCGCCAACGTGCCCGACCCGGCGTTCGCGCTCATTAATCCGTCGAAGGTCGCGGTGGCCGGCCATTCCATGGGCGCGCTCAGCCTGCTCAACTACGTGGCGTTCCAGAGCAAGGGGTCCGACGGCGCGGACGGCCAGCCGCTGCCGCCGCTCGCGACCGGCGTGTCGCTCTCCGGCGCCGCGCCCACCGCAGCGATCGTGCCGATTCAGTTCCAGACGTCGGACTTCGACGGCTCGCCGACGCTCGTCGGCCCCGCCGTGGGCGGCATCGACTTCGGCGGCGCAGGCAGCGGCATCGGCTACGAGCAGATCAAGCCGCTCTACGACCAGCTGCGTGCAAGCGGGCCCGGCACCAGCGCGCTCTCGCTCGTCGTCCTCGAGGGCGGCGTCCACACCGACTTCATCGACACGCCCTTCATCACGCGCACACCGTGGGCGCTCGCTGTCTCGGCGCACTACGCCACGGCGTGGCTCGGCTGCTTCCTCCAAGGCGTCGGGCCGGACTGCCTCACCGCGTCGTTGCCGGCCGCCCACCTGTCGTCGTCGTTCGCCAGCGAGATCACACCGCCGGGCGGCCCGCTGCCGCGAACCAGCCACTGCATCACCGTGCCGACGACGGCGTCGCTGAGCGAGACGCCCCCACAATTCGGCGCCGCCTTCTTTGGCCACCCCGGCTACGACTGCACACCCTGACCCCGGGGTTGGCCCATTCCGCCGGACCGCCCCGCCCGAGCAAGGCCGCAGCCGCCTCGGCATACTTGGCGCATGGACAACCTCACGCAATCCGACTCCATCGTGATCGGCCTCTCCCCCGACGAGGTCTACGCCCTGATTACGGACGTGACCCGCATGGGCGACTGGAGCCCGGTCTGCAAGGCCTGCTGGTGGGACGAGGGTGACGGGCCCCGGGTCGGTGCGATGTTCACCGGCCGGAACGAGGTGCCCGAACGGACATGGGAGACGCGCTCGGAGGTCGTGGCCGCCGAGCCGGGACAGGAATTCGCCTGGGTGGTCGCGGAGCCGCCGACACGGGCTCGCTGGGGTTTCACCCTGCGGGCGGTCGACGGCGGGACCGAGCTGACCGAGAGTTGGGAGTTACCCCCGGAGGGGGCGGCGTTCTTCGAGCAGCGCTGGGGCGACGACGCGCCGGCCCAGCTGCAGGTTCGCTCCGACGCCGCGAAGAGCGGCATCCCCGCCACGTTGGCGGCGATCAAGCAGACCGCCGAAGGCTGAGGTTTCTTCCTCTTTCGGCCGCGCTCCGTGCGACCTGACCGCACCGGGCCGGCAACGCTCGGTTGTGGGCACCACCTGTACGGTGAAAAGGTCGTTGTGATCGGCGCCTGAACCTGGACGAGGGGGAAGACATGTTCATCATCTTTGGCCTCAGGCGGAAGGCGCACCGCCTGGCGACGATCTTTGCCCTCTGTGCTTCTTGTCAGACGCCGGCGGCGCAGGTGCTGCTGAGCGTCCGCACCTTCTTCAGTCTCTTCTTCGTTCCGGTGCTCCCGCTCGGGATCAAGTACCGGACCACGTGCACGATGTGCGGCGCCTCGACCGTCGTGTCGGCCGAATACGCCGACCGCCTCATGGCCACCGCGTCGCACCAGGTCGAGACGACGGTGACCGACATCCAGGTCGGCGCTGCGGAGAGCCCGACCGCCTAGGATTTGTGGGCGCAGTACGACGCGACGGCGCGCTCGTACGTGTCGACGTAGAGCTCGGCGAGGGACTCCATCGACCAGTTGCGCGCGTGTTCGAGCGCCGCCTTGCGCGCCTCGGGCGCTGAATGCCCGGTGCCTTCCACCGCGTCCGCCAGCGCTACGCCGAGAGCGCGGGCCAGGGCCGCCTTGTCGCCGGGTGGCGCCAGCGCGGCGTGGCCGGATGCCGCTTTGCGGTAGCCCTCGAGGTCCGAGGCCACGACGGAGCAGCCGGCCGCCATGCCCTCGAGGAGCACCATGCCGAAGGACTCGCCGTGCAGGGAGGGCGCACACAGCACGTCGGCGCCGGCGAGGCGGGCCGCCACCTCGTCGTCGCTCAGGGTGCCGAGCCAATGGACGCGGTCGGACTCGGGGTGGCGCCGGCGCTGCACCTCGCTGGCTGGTCCGTCGCCGGCGACCCAGAGGACGGCGGGCCGTTCGACCATGGCGAAGGCATCGAGCAGCACGCTCAGGCCCTTGCGCTGCTCGTGGCGTCCGAGGAACAAGACGGTGGGCCGCTTGGGGTCGTGGACATCGCGCACTGGCTCGGCGGACTCGAAGCGATCCATGTCGACGCCGTTGAACAACACCTCGAATTGCCCGCCGCTCGAGCGCTCCCCCGTCTGGCGCGCCGCGTCGGAGACGGCGACGCGTACCTCCATGCGACGCCCGACGAGCTCGACGAGAGGCTTGAGCGGCACGACCCAGCGCGAGATGCCGGCGCGGTGATAGGTGCCCACCATCGGGACGGGGTCGGTGGCGACCAGGCCGTAGGCGACGCAGGGGGCCAGCGGCTCGTGCACGTGCACCACGTCGAAGCCGCCCTTGCGGATGAAGCGCTCGGCGCGGAGCACCGGCGCGGGCCAGAGGGCGACCGGCGCCACCGAGCCGTTCGAGTGCACGTCCGTGGGGCGGCCGATGACGTAGTGCTCGCCGGCCGACTCGGGGAACGGCGTGTCGGCGTGGGCGGGCGCGACCACGGTCACGTCGTGGCCGAGGCGGCGCAGCGACTTGGACAGGCCGATCACCTGGCCCTGCACGCCGCCGGGGCGGGTGAGCGCGTACGGCGACAGCATGGCGATCTTCATCGCGTCACCGCGGATCGCTCGGCCAGTTGGGCTGGTACATGTGCCACTGCTCGGGGTGCCGGCGGATGTCGTACTCGAAGACGTGGGCCAGTTCCTGGGTGATCCGTGCGACGTCGTGGCGGAGCGTGCCCTGACGGGTCGTGTCGATCGGCGCGTGCACCACGGCAGTGTGCCAGTTCCTACCCGGCCCCGAATAGACACAGACCGGGATGAGCGGCGCCCCGGTACGGATGGACAGCGTGGCGGCGCCGCCCGGCAGGGTCGTGCGCTCGCCGAAGAACTCGACCTCGACGCCGTTGCCCAGCAGGTCCCGGTCGCTCACCAGGCCGGCCAGCTCGTTGTTCTTGAGCGCCCGGATGAGCGCCGAGCTCGCGCCTTCGCCGAGCGGGACACCCGTGAGGCCCATGGCGGCGCGCTTCGCCAGGAACCACTCGAAGAGCTCCTCGGGCTCGAGCACCTCGACGACCGCGGTCATGGGCATGCCCTCGAGCCCCAACCAGTAGCCGCCCCACTCCCAGCTGCCGACGTGCGGCAACGCCATCACGATGCCCTTGCCCTCGGCCATCGCGTTGGTCAGGTGCTCGCGCCCCTCCTCGAGGCGCCAGTGGAGTCGCACCCCGGCTTCGGTCTCGTAAGGCAGGCGGGCGCCGTCGGCCCAGTAACGCGCGTAGTAGTCGAAGCTCCGCTTGCTGAGCCGGCGCACGAGGGCGGGGTCGGGCTCGACGCCGGGGGGGCACTCGCTGGCCAGGACGCGCCGCATGTGGCGCTCGTGCATGGCGAGGGCCGGCCCACCGCGGGCCGCCATGACGCCGGCGACGCCGCGGGCGATGCCGTGCGCCATTGGCTCGGGCATGTGACCCATCGCCGCGCCGAGGCCGGTGTAGGTCAGGTAGTGGATCTTGTCGCGCCACCTGGCGGGGAGAGCGCGGCGGTCCGGGCGCGGGCGGGTGCCCGGATCGTCGGGCGGCGGGACGAGAGTGAGGTCAGCGGACGAGGTCACGCTGGAGTCGGGTCGGGGGTGGGGCGGGTGACGGTGTTGCGCTGATTAGGAGGAGGCGCCGGACCCGCCGGATGCGGGCGGGGGCGTGGGGCGGCGATTGGTGAGGCGGCGGGGTGCGCTGGTGGTGGTGCCGTGGCCGCGGGCGACCCGGCGGCGCTCGCGGAGGGTGCGGCCCGAGCGGCTGCTGAGGGACTCTTGGCGGCGGGCGCGCCAGCGGCCGACGGGGGCGCCCGAGGTGGTGCGCAGGACGCCGAGGTGGTGGGGACGACCGGCGGCCGGTTCGCGGGACTCGCGCCAGGCCCGCCAGCGCGAGTCGACCCGGCCCTCGCGCCAGGCCTCGATGCGGCGGCGGATGACGGCGTCGCGGCCCGAGGCGGCGTTCCAGACCTTGACGAAGCGGGCGATGGCGGTGAAGGAGATGAGGACGAGGAGGACCCAGAGGACGGGCACGAAGATGACGGCGCTCAGGCAGGCGACGCCGAAGAGGAACATGCGCTCGCCGCGCTCCATGAGTCCGCCCTTGGCCTGCAGGCCGAGCGACTCCGCCTTGGCCCTTTCGTAGGAGACGAGACTGGTCACCGCCAGGATGGCCATGGGCAGAAGCGCGAGGTGGCCTTCCCCACGGTTGAGGAGATACCACGAGGCGCCGAACATGAGCACGGCGTCGGCGACGCGATCGGTGACGGAGTCGAAGAACGCGCCGCGGACGGAGGCGGTGCCGGCGGCCTTGGCGACGGGGCCGTCGAGGAGGTCGTGCAGGCCGGTGACGATCAGCAGGACGATGGCCCAGTGCAGGTGGCCGGTGGCCACGAGGACGGCGGTGGCGCTGGCCGAGACGAGGCCGGTGGCGGTGAGCACGTCGGCGGTGATGCCGTGGCGGTGGAGCGCCTGGCCGATCGGACTCGTGGTCCGGTCGACGCCGTTGCGCCAGCGACCGTCGAACATGTGACTCCTCATCGTGCGCAGGCCTGGGCGGGCCGCGCGTGGGTCTACGAGCAAAGTTTACCATCCGTTCGCCCAATGGCCCCCGTTTGGCGCGGGACTTTTCGGGGCGTCGCCGGCCGGCGGCGGGGCCGGGCCATGGGCGTCGCACCTGGTCAGCGGGTCGGGACCGCGGGCGGTGGGCGCGATGGGAGGGGATCGACGAGAGGCCCGAGAAGCGGGCGCACGGACCGGGAGACCGGGGCCCGCTCCGGCAGTCGCGGCGGTTGGGCGGGTCGGGTGCCGAGGGGTGGGCCGGGCTGATCGCATCGAGGGCGTGGGAGGCGGAGACGGGAGACGCAGCGTCGAAGGGCCCCAGGTCCTCCTGGTCCCAGAGGATCAGGGCGGAGGGCCTTCCTATCTGATAATACGTATAATTCTATGGGCTAGCTCCGAGATTAGATATAACACATAGATATCTAGAGGTTGCTCGTATTGCCTTGACTCCCGCTTAGTAACTAGTATTCTAAGTATTAAATAGAACTCTTCGATCAATCTGGAGAATTATGGATGCAGACCGTAGATATCTGACCATCGACCAGTGGGAGGCCGTCGTGGGCGACCAGATCCGTCAGGTCCGGATCGCCCAGAACTTGGACCAGGCCCAGCTGGCCCGGCTGGCCGACGTGTCGATCGGGGCCGTCTCGAATCTCGAGCGTGGGAAGGGTTCGTCGCTCCGCACCCTGATCGGCGTGCTGCGCGCCCTCGGGCGAACGGACTGGATCGAGTCGCTCGCCCCGGCCGTGGGCGTGTCACCGATGCAGTTGCTCCGCAGCAAGCAGAGGGCACCACGGCCACGGGTCCGGGCCGGCCGCAAGAGGATCCCGCACGCCGCGCCCTGATGCCGTACGAGCCCGTCGACGTCATCGAGGTTCGATGCTGGGGCTCCCGGGTCGGCGCGCTCGCACGTGATCCGGCGTCCGGCTTCTACGCGTTCGAATACGCGCCCGGATGGGTGGAAGGCGGCGTCGAGCTGGCGCCGATCCACCTGCCGACGACCGAAGCCCGAGGGCCCTTCGTCTTCCCGACGCTGCCGATTCCGACGTACCGCCGCCTGCCGGCGATGATCGCCGACGCGCTGCCCGACGATTTCGGGAATGCGCTGACGACGGCGTACCTGGCCAACGAGGGCATCCGCACCGAGGACATCACGCCGCTCGATCGTCTCGCCTACCTCGGGAACCGTGGCCTGGGCGCGCTCGAGTTCCATCCGTGGCGTGGCCCCCGGACCCGCAAGGCAACCGCCATCACGCTGTCCGAGCTGGTCGTCGCGGCCCGGAGTGCGCTGGCCGGTGACATCGGCAGCGAGGATGGCATCACCGACGCGCTGGCGCACCTCATCGCGGTCGGCACTTCGGCCGGGGGGGCGCGGGCCAAGGCGGTGGTCGCGCTCAATCCGGCGACCGGAGAGCTGCGCTCGGGACAGGTCCCGGCCGACCCGGGATTCGAGCAGTGGCTGCTCAAGTTCGACGGCGTGGGTCGCGACCCGGACCTCGGCACCACGGGGAACTTCGGACGGATCGAGTACGCCTACCACCGCATGGCGCGCGCGGCCGGCATCGAAATGACGGAGTGCCGCCTCCTCGAGGAGGGCGGCCGGGCCCACTTCATGACGCGCCGCTTCGACCGCTCCATCGACGACCGCAAGGTCCACAGCCAGACTCTCTGTGCCTTGAGCCACCTCGACTTCCGGCAGATCGGCACCCACGACTACGCCCAATTGTTCCTGCTGCTCGAACAACTCGGCCTCGGGCCCGACACCCGACAAGAGGTCTTCCGCCGCATGACGTTCAACGTCGCGGCGGCCATCTGCGACGACCACACGAAGAACTTCTCGTTCCTCCTGCCCGAAGGGGGAGATTGGCGCCTCGCACCGGCGTACGACGTCACCCACGCCCACGCGCCGGCGAGCAAGTGGACGCGCCAGCACCTCATGGCCGTGAACGGTCACGCCGTCGGGATAGGCCGCCGCGACGTCCTCGACGTCGGCGACCGCTTCGCCGTGCCGGCCGCCTCCGACGCCTACGACGAGGTCCTGGACGCGGTGGCGCAGTGGCGCACGTTCGCGAACGAAGCCGGTGTGCCCGAGGTGACCGCGCAACAGATTGCCGCTGACATCGACGAATGGTCCAAGCCGCTCCGGGCCTGACGGACGAGACGGTCAGTTGGTCTCGAAGGCGTGCCGCAACGTGGCGACGAGCTGCGATGTCGCCGCCTGAGCCCGGGTAGCCGGGCGCGTCCCGATCTGCCGACCCCCTCGGTTAGCCTCGCCCACGGAGATGCCCCTTGGCACGGACGCCAGCGGGCAGCACGCGAGGGCCGTGAGGTGAACGAGCCGGTGTCGGAGCCACAGAGCGCGGGGAAGCCCGACATCACGGTGCTGCCCGACCCCACGCTCGACGTCTCGATCGTGGTGCCCTATTACAACCCGGGGGCGCGGCTGCGCTCGACGGTCGAGCACATGGTGCGGGTCCTCGACTCGTCGGGCATGACGTTCGAGATCATCGCCGTGTCCGACGGCTCGACGGACGGGAGCCCGTTCACTTTGGCGGGGTTCCCCGAGCACATGGTGCGGCGGATGGAGTTCGCGAGGAACGCCGGCAAGGGGCACGCGTTGCGGGCGGGCCTGGGGATGGGGCGGGGGCGGTACCTCGGGTTCATCGACGCCGACGGCGACATCTCCCCCGAGTTCCTGGCGCCGTTCGTCTCGATCATGCGCAGCGAGGAGCCCGACATCATCATCGGGAGCAAGCGCCACCCCGAGTCGTCGGTCCACTATCCCCCGCTGCGCCGCCTCTACTCGTGGGGCTACCAGCACCTCATCCACCTCTTGTTCCGGCTGAAGGTGAAGGACACGCAGGTCGGGATCAAGTTGGTGGACCGTCGGGTCATCGCGGACGTCCTCCCGCTCCTGCGAGAGAGCCGCTTCGCCCTCGACCTCGAGCTGCTCGTGCTGGCGCACCGCCTGGGCTACACGAGGATCGTGGAGGCGCCGGTGCGCATTGAGGAGCGCTTCGGCAGCACGATCTCCTTGAAGGCCGTGTGGCTGCTGCTGGTCGACACGCTGGCGCTGTTCGTCCGCTACTCCGTGCGCCACCAGTACGACCCCGACCTGCGGGCGAGGTCGAACGGGCGTGCCCGTCCGTAGTCTCGGCCGCTTCCTCGATCACACCTTCGAGCTCGGCGGCTTCCGGGATTGCGTCTTGCACCTCGGTGGGGAGCGCTTCGTAGCGGGCCACGGCCATCGGGGTCGTCGTGCCCCCGAGCGCGTACTTGACCACGCGTGCATTGCGATCGGCACACAGGAGGATCCCGACCGTCGGATTGTCCCCCTCAGAGCGGAGCTCGCCGTCGACCATGTTCACGTAGGTGTTGAGTTGTCCGGCGTCGGCCGGCGCGAACTTGCCGATCTTGAGCTCGACCACGACGTGGCGGTGGAGCGGGAAGAAGTCGTCGCCGTCGATCTCGATGTGAACTTGGCGGCCGACGAACGCGAACCCTTGGCCCATCTCGAGCAGGAAGTCCCGTATCCGGGCCACCAACGACGCCTCGAGCTCTCGCTCTGAGTAGGCGTCGCTGAGCCCCCAGAAATCGAAGTTGTTGGGGTCCTTGACCATCTGCCGGACGAGTTCAGATTCGTCGTCCGCCACCGTGACCTCGAAGTTGGATGGCGCCGCTCCGACGCGCAGGTGGAGCTGGCCCTTGATCTGGTTGCGCAGCACATTTCGGGTCCAGCCGTGGCGCACCGCTTCGGCGGCGTACCAGTCTCGGTCGGTCTGGTTGTCGAGCTTGTCGAGGAGAACCATGAGGTGCCCCCAGGGAAGTTGTGCAGCAGGCTGCTGCACTATTTGCGGCCACCCCGAAGCGAGGTCCCTCATGTAGTAGAGGTTCCGGCGAGACAGGCCCGTCATCTCGGGAAACTCCCGGCGGAGATCGGCCGCCAGGGTCTCGATGACCTTGGCGCCCCACCCCTCTTTGGCCTGACGGTCGAGAATCGTCTTGCCGATTGACCAATAGAGCTCGATCAGACCTCGGTTGACCGCCCGGTGGGGCTGGATGTGGGCCGAGCGAATCCGCGCCTTGAGGTCGGCGAGGACCTCTGCGTAGTCGCTGGGAATAGGAGGGACGCATCGGCGTGCCATACCCGCGAATGTGCCACCGGGCTGTCTCAACGGACTCGCCTCTACGGGGTGCTCATTCGAATCCCGTGCTCCGGATGTAAAAGGGCAGGTCGACAGCTCGGGATTTCAACACAGCACCTTGTTCTTGTGGGTCGCGCCGTTATAAGGGAAAGGCCTTCCGGCATAGGCTCGCGGCGCCATGGGGAAAGCGGCCCGGAAGCGTCATCGCGAAGAGAAGCGGGTCCACGCGCTACTCGACGAGGGTGATCTCGAGGGGCTGGCCGATCTCCTGAACGATTACGCCGGAGCCCAAGTGGCGGAAGTGGACCACGAGGGGTTGGGACTGATTCCCGGCACGGTCGCCTCAGACCTCGACGAGTTCCGGCAACGAGTCCGAGAGGACCCGGGCGGGGCTCTCGACCTGGTCCGGGGCCCGCCATTGGGCGGAGTCGACTGGCCCTGGGCCGTGCCCCTGCGGGCGGAGATCCAGAGCGAGATCGCGGCCGCCGCCCATGCCGCCTGCCGCTTGGACCCCACGAACGCAGCCGACTACCTGCGCAAGGGCCTGACCGGCGCACCGCACGACGTCTCGCTCTGGATCGCCCTGCTCGGCTTGGCCGGAAGGGGTAGATCCATCCGTGCGGTGGAAATGGCCTACGGATGGGCGCGCGACACGTTTGCCACGGGCGTCCCAGACACCGTCCCGACGGACATCACGCGCGAATACGAGCGCTGGCAGCGAAAACTCCGTTCCAGCTGAGCCTGCTGGCTGGGTTTAACTCGGCCTCTCGACCACAAAGCCAAGAGCCTGGGCGGCGTTCGCCATCCGACCGTCGTAGGTGACGACCGCGCGCAGGTCCGCTCCAACGACCTGCGCGGCGGCGAGATGGATCGCATCGAGACTTCGCAACGCGACATTCGGGGCCAACGTGGCGGCGCGGTCGAGCACCTCGGTGCTCGGCAGGATCTGGTCGAGGCGGGAGAGCTGTCGACGCGCCTGCGCAAGCGCGGCAGGGCCTCCGAGGAGGACTGATCGAAGCACCTCGACTCGCGCCAGTGCGCTCGTCACGAACTGGTCAGCACGGTGACGACGCAGGAAGCGTCGCAACGCGTCCGACTCCGTTTCTCTCTGGACAAGCTTCACCAACGCGGACGAATCGAGGTAGAGCCTCATCGCTCCTGGGCCCGCAGCTCCGCCAGCCGAGCCGAGGCGTCGATGCCATAGTCGTGTGGCGCGTCATCGAGCACATCACCCTCACCGGTAGCGGCAAGCACCTGACCGCTGGCCACGAGGTCCTGCCACGGGTCTTCACTGGTCGGAATGAGGAACGCGACAGGCCGCCCTCGATCGGTGACCTCAATTGTCTCCCCCGTCGCAACCCGGGCGAGGTAGCGACTGGCGTGTTGGCGAAGCTCTCTGACCCCGATCCGTTCCATAGTGCTACATAGTAGCACTCGACGAGCGAGGGGGGACTCGTCACTCAAGGCCGCTACGCCCGCAAGGCGGCCCAAACCATGGCCCGGGCCCAGCGCAACCTCGCCACCAAGTACCGAGGTTCGGGCCGGCGCCGGCGCGCAGCAGAGCGTCTCGGAAGGGCGCATCGCCGCGTCCACAATCAACGCAAGGACCTGGCCCACCAGCTGAGCCGCCAGCTGGTCAACGACTACGACCTCATCGTCCATGAGGACCTCAAGATCACGAACATGATCCGCCGGCCCAAGGCAAGGCCCGATGGCGATGCAGGCTATGCACCCAACGGCGTCGCGGCGAAGGCCGGACTCAATGGCTCCATCTCCGACTCGGGGTGGGGACAGCTGCTCTCGATGACCGCGTACAAAGCGGAAGAAGCTGGTCGCGAAGTGATCGCAGTGGACCCCCGCCACACTTCCCAGCGCTGTGCCCACTGCGGGCATGTCGCCGCGAAGAACCGGGTTTCTCAGGCTGAGTTCCGATGTCAGGCGTGCGGTCACGAGGCCCACGCCGATGTCAACGCGGCGCGTAACATCCTTCGGGCCGGTAGGGCCCAGCAGGCTTCGGCCTGTGCAGGGTCAAACTGACCCGCTACCCGACTGGAGGCCAGTGGGACACGACCACACCCCGGACTCGGCCGGGATCGGCAGTCTCGGCATGATCATCGGCCTGGCCGCACTGCTGGCGGTGCTGGTGATCGTGGCGCTGGTCGTCTCGGTGACCCTGCCGAGCACGACGCCCTCGACCGTGCCGACGACGATCGGGGGCGGGTCGCACACGACCACCACCGGGGCCAGCCCCTCGGGCACGCCCGCAGCCAGCGCGGTCGCCGCCTGCAAGTCCGACCTGGAGTCAGTGCAGACCGCCCTGGCCGCCTACCAGGCCTCGACGGGGGCCAACGCAGCCCCGCCGGCGGCGTGGAGCGCGGCCAGCTACCCGACCAACTTCTCCCCCCTGACCAATGCCCCGGCGCCCGGCCCGTACTTGAAGATGCCGCCCGGCGACAACGACTACGTGATCGAGTTCGACGCGGCCGGCCACGTCTGGGTCGAGCCGCCGGGCACCTTCACCGCCGCCTACGACGCCGCCAACGACGGGACCAGCCTGGCCGTCTGCACCCGCGTGGCCCGCTGAGACCCCGGTTGCCCTGAGCGGGCGGCGGCGGCCGGTCCTACACTCGAAAGGAGACGAGCCAGTCAGGCCCGGT
>DASZLL010000016.1:0-39346 GCA_035552395.1 Acidimicrobiales bacterium | reverse complement strand
TCGATCGACAGACTGACGCCGCGCAGTGCGGCGACCGAGATCGAACCGGTCCGATAGACCTTGGTGACTCGCTCGAGCTCGATCACGGTTTCCCGAGATGGCCCGACCGGGGCGGTGCCCTGAGGTGGGGTGAGGGTCATGAGGCGCCTTTAGCCGTTGGGCGTGACCGCACCGGAACCTGCCGTACCTCCGCCGCGCGGGAAGAACCCGCCTCCGCCCGGAAAGGTCCTCGTGCCGGATCCGCCACCGGCGCCACCAAAGATCCCGGCGCCGCCGCCCGTTGGGGCGGTGAATTTGACCTGTCGCTCGAGGACCTTGGCCCCCGCGCTGACCCCGCTGGTGATCTGCGTCTCGCCGTTCTCGGCGGCACCGACCGTCACGTCCTTGATGACGTGGGCACCGTTCACGACCTCGGTGACGGTTGCCTGCCCGCTCGAGTTGTACGAGATCGCCTGGGTCGGCACCTCGGTCACGTTGTTCAGCTGCTTCACGATGATGCCGACGTCGGCGGAGGCGCCGGCATACAGGCCCGGTGGATTGCCGGTGACGTCGATCACCACCGGAAAGGTGGTGACGTTGGAGCTCTGGGTGCCGATGAGGCTGATGGATCCGACCGTGCCGAAGACAGGCGTCGAAGCGCCGGTCGGCGTGATGTCGACTTGATCGCCGTCGGTGATCTGGCCGATTTCGGTGTCGTCGACCGTGGTGTTGACCACGTAGGAGTTCGTACCGATCACGACGATCTGAGTCGTACTGCCGCTGTTCGAGGAGTTGGCGCTCGACGCACTGGAGCCGGTGTTGCCGTTGTTCCCGGTGTTGCCACTGCCGCCCGAACCGCTCCCGGTGACCTGTTGGCCGACGCTGAGGCTCACCGAGGCGACGGTGCCGGCGATGGTTGAGGTCAGCGACGCGTCACTCAGGTTCGTCTGGGCGGTGGAAAGCGAGGACTCGGCGGACGTGATCGACGCCTGGTCGGAGTCGATCTGGCTCGTTGAGGCCCCGCTCGCTTCGTCACTCGCCAGGCGGTCGTTGGCCGCCGTCAGCTGGGCCTGCGCAGCGTTCACGTCTTCGGTGAGGGCCGTCGTGTCGACGGTCGCCATGACCTGCCCCGCGGTCACCGTTTGCCCCGCCTTCACCGCGACGTTGGTCACCGTGCCCGAGACGGCGAAGTTGAGGGTGGCCTGGTTCGCCGGCTCAAGGGTGCCCGAGCTGGTGACCGTCTGTTGGATCGTTCCCGTCGTCACCGGCACCGTCACCGTCGTGATGGAGAGACCGGCCGCGGGCGCGGAGCCTGACGTGAGCCACAGGGGGAGCGCGATGGCCGCGGCGACGATGACCACCGCCGCACCCGAGAGCGGCCACCGGTACCGGCGCCACCACGGCGGGGGAGGGGACGCCAGTACGTTCTCGTCGTCGAGCGGCAGCTCCTCGGTGAGATCCGTCGGGGGCTCCTGCCGTTCCATTGCTCCCGGTTTCGCCATTCGGCCAGTTGAGACCAGCGATTTCACAATGAGCCAAATCCCAGCTGTGAGCCCGCTTGGGGTTTTGGACCAGGGGAGCGGCAACAGGCACAGCAGAGACCTGGCGGTCAGACCGAAGCTTTACGAACTCCCACAGCTGGTTCCCCCCGGGCTCCAAAAGCGATTCGGCACCATGGACGCAGTGACTGCAGCCCGATGGGAGCGTCGGTACCCCCCGCGACCGCTCCCTCCCCCTGTCGGGCGTCGCAGTCGGGCCTCCGGGGCGTGCGGCCGCATTTGGCCGCACGCCCCGTGACCGCCCTCGGACCCGGTCGGGACACCGATCCGACTTCGACCTGCTGACCGGGCGCCGACGACGACGGCCGCGCCTCGTCATTGCATGCCCAGACGAGCAGCCCGCCGGCGGCTCCACGCCGACTGCTCAACGTCTGGCGGCCACGCACGAAACGCCCGGTCCAGCAGGGCGCATGGCGGATGGCGTATTCACCCTCCGTCCGTCTCCTGCCTGGGCCTTCTCCCCCTTTGACCGCCGATAATGTTCATTATGTTAAGTCCGACGGAAAGATCCGAGGGGTGTTTCGAGCGACGCCGTCCAAACCTCTCCCCCCAAAGAAGGCCATCGCCTAGCTTGCGACCGCACCACGGCGCAGGAGGCCAACATGTCCGACGTTGCAATCCCGACGAAGTCCGGGGGCATGCCCGCGTATCTGGCCACGCCAGATGGCGCTGGGCCGTTTCCCGGGGTCGTCGTCATCCACGACGTCGTAGGCATGAGTCCGGACGTCCGGGTTCAAGCGGACTGGCTCGCCTCCGAGGGCTTCGCTGCGGTCGCACCCGACTTCTTTCACTGGGGCCACAAGGTCACGTGCATCCGGACCGTCTTCGCGAATATGCGGGCCCGGCGGGGCCGGGTCTTCGACGATGTCGAGTCAACCCGGTCCTGGCTGCTCGGGCAGCCCGCCAGCTCGGGCCAGACCGGGGTGATCGGGTACTGCATGGGCGGAGGATTCGCCTTGCTCCTGGCGCCGGCGCACGGGTTTGCCGCCTCGAGCGTCAACTACGGACAGGTGCCCAAGGACGCCGAGGAGTATCTGAAGGGCGCCTGCCCCATCGTCGGGAGCTTTGGGGCCCGTGATCGCACGCTCAAGGGGGCCGCCGCCAAGTTGCAGGTGGCGCTCGAGCGCGATGGCATCCCCCACGACGTCAAGGAGTACCCCGACGCGGGCCATTCGTTCTTGAACCAGCACGAAAGCGTGCTCTTTTCCGTCGTCGGACATCTGATGGGTGGCGGCTACCACCAGGCCTCGGCCGACGACGCCCGTCGCCGGATTGCCGAGTTCTTCCGCGCCCACCTGACTGCGGTCTGACCACGACACCCGCGGCCGGCCAGCTCTGCGGAATTCTTTTGAAAGGCTCTTGATAAAACGTTGCCAATTCAGTAAAGTGACAGCCCTAAGGCCCCCTGGTTAAAGGTTCAAGGTCCGGACAGACGAGAAGGGGAACTTCCAGCTAGAGGCCTTGTCGAGAGGCGAAATCTGAAGTACTATCCCCGGTATGTCCGGGGCTTTTTGCGCGCCTATTTTGGCGCGCTTTTTGGTGTGGAGCGGGCGGTGGTGAGCGTGGCCCCTCCCCTGCCCGATCCCGAGCTCCAAGCCGAGCAGGACTATCTCGACGGCGCTCTCACGTCTCTGGCCGCCATGCGGGCACGGGCCGAGCGGTTGCTGCAGGACCTGATCGCCGCCGGTAATCCCGACCTCGACTATGTCGCCGCGCTCTCGCGGCGGGTGGCGCTCCTTGCCGACAGCCCGCGACCCCTCCTCTTCGGGCGGATCGACTCGGAGGACGGCGCCACCTGGCACATCGGCCGCCGGCACATCGAGGACACCAAGGCCGACCCGGTGGTCGTTGATTGGCGGGCACCCGTCTCGGTGCCCTTCTACCGCGCCAGCGCGCGGGAGGCCCTCGGGCTCGTGCGACGGCGCCAGATCATGGTGGATCGACACTCCGTGCTCGCCGTGGCCGATGACCTCTTCGACGGGAGCGACGGGGATGCCGGGACCACTCGTCTGCGTGGCGGCGACGCGCTGTTGGCCGAGCTCGAACGCGCCCGCACCGGCGAGATGCTCGACATCGTCGCCACGATCCAGGCGGAGCAGGACGAGATCATCCGGGCACCGCTCGACCGGCTCCTCACCGTGCAGGGGGGTCCGGGCACGGGCAAGACCGCCGTCGGCCTGCATCGTGCCGCCTTCCTGCTCTACAACTATCCGGCGCTGACTCGTGACGGCGTGCTCGTGCTCGGTCCGAGCCGTGCCTTCCTGCGCTACATCGCACAGGTCCTTCCTTCGCTCGGCGAGGAGGCCGTCGTGCAGACCACCATCACCGACATCGCGCCCAAGGCGAAGGTGCGCGCCCACGAGCCGATGGAGGTCCGCCGGCTGAAAGGCGACCTCCGGATGGCGGAGCTCTTGCGGCGCGCGCTCGAGGGTCGGCGGAGCATGTTGGAGGACGACGCGAGCCTCCGGGTCCGCTTTGCGCGCGCGACCCTGACCGCGGCTCGGGTCAACGAAATGGTGACGTCCATCACGGCCCGGCCGGCGCCGTACAAATCGGGGCGGCTGGCCCTACGCGCCCGTCTCGTGAGCGAAGCCCGACGAGCCTTTCGCTCGTCCGGTCGTCTCGGCGCCGACGAGCCCTGGTTCGAGCGGGAGCTCATGGCGACGCAGGAATTCGGGAACTTGCTCGACACACTGTGGCCGACGGTCTCGCCCACCGCCCTGGTCCGAGACCTCCTCACCTCCTCGAACCAGCTCGAGCGCTTCTCCGGCGGTCTCTTCGATGCCGCAGAGTGCTCGCTCCTGCTCCGGTCCCGACAAGCACGCGTCTCGGGCGCGACGTGGAGCGTGGACGATCTGGCCCTGCTCGACGAGGCCGCCTTCCTCACCGGGGGTCGCACGCGGACCTATGGGCACATCGTCGTCGACGAGGCGCAGGACCTCACGCCGATGCAGATCCGCATGATCGCCCGCCGCGTCCCCTCCGGGTCAGTCACCATCCTCGGGGACCTGGCCCAGGCCACCGGTCCGTGGTCGTATGCGGATTGGGCCGAGGTGCGCGAGATCCTTCCGAGCGGTTCGGCGCAGGCCGAGCACGCCGAGCTCACCCTGGGCTACCGGGCGCCCGGACGGGTGCTCGACTTCGCCTCGCGGCTCCTCCCCTCGGCGGCGCCCGGCGTCCCGCCGACCACTTCCATCAGGCAAGGACGCACCGATCCCACTCTCCGTGCCGTGCCCTCCGACCAGGTGGCGAGCGCGGCGCTGGCGGAGGCCTACGCCCTGATGAGCGAGCACGCGCTCATCGCCGTGATCGCACCGGAGGAATTGGTGCCCGAGCTGGTACGTCTCGCCCGTCGCCACGATGAGGTCGGCCTCCTCGAACGAGATGCGATGAGCCGACCCGTGACGATCGTCCCCGCCCCGGCCTCCAAGGGCCTCGAGTTCGACGCGGTCGTCGTGGTCGAACCCGCCGCCATCGCCGCGCCGGGTCCACGGGGCCTCCGGTTGCTCTATGTCGCGCTGACCCGGCCGATCCAGCATCTCAGCGTTGTGCACGCCCTGGCCCTGCCCGGCCCCCTCCTCGACTGACCGTTCTGCCCTCCCCTCCCCTACGATCCGGGGCATGGACGTCGCAGGCAAGGTGGCTCTCATCACGGGCGGTAGCAACGGCATCGGCGAGGGGGTGGCCCGGCGGCTCGCGGCAGCCGGTGCGCACGTCGTGCTCGCTGACATCGACGATGCGCAAGGCAAGGCCGTTGCCGACGAGCTAGGGGGCGTGTTCATCCACACCGACGTGGCCGACCCGGCCGCGAGCACGGCCGCCGTGGCGCGCGCCGTCGACGCCTTCGGTGCCCTGCACATCGCCCATCTCAACGCGGGGGTGACGTCGTGGTGCGGCATGGGCGAGGACTTCGACCCCGAGGCCTATCGCCGCTCCATGTCCATCAACCTCGACGGCGTCGTCTACGGGATCGCCGCCGCCCGCCCGGCCATCAAGGCCAGCGGCGGCGGCACCATCGTGGCCACGGCATCGATGGCCGGGCTCGTCGCCGTGCCGTTCGACCCGATCTACAGCGCGAACAAGCACGCCGTCGTCGGCCTGGCCCGCTCGCTCGGCGAGGTCTACGCGCCCGACGGCATCAAGGTGCACGCGCTGTGCCCGTCCTTCGCGCACACCAACATCATCAAGGGCTCCGAGCAGACACTCGTCGACATGGGGTTCCCCATCATCGAGGTCGCCGACGTCGTCGACGCTTTCGAGCGCATCCTCGACGCGCCTGGCACCGGTGAATGCTGGTTCGTCGTGGCTGGTCGCGACAGCGAGCCGTTCCAGTTCCGGCACGCCCCGGGGCCCCGTCTCGACTGAGCGCGCTCGCCTTTGGCGCAGTACGCTCGCGTTGCGCTGATCGCACGGCGATGGATCCCGCCGGGGGCACGACCCCGAACCGCCTGACGTGGCTGATGGCTTCCTGACTGGCACCACAGGAGAGCCCAGCCATGGACGATCAACCACCCGAGCCGCCCGACGGCCACGACGCGGCGGCGCGCGGCCTGCACGAAGCGGGTGAGACCGACCTCCTCGACGAGCCCGTCCTCCCGGCCCTCGGCCTCTCGCCCAGCACGCTGGCGGCCGTCTTCATCGGCGGCGCGTTCGGTACGGTCGCGCGCTACCTCCTCGTAGCGCACCATCCGATCGCTCCTGGTGCCTTCCCCTGGGTGACGCTGCTCGTCAACCTGACCGGCTCGCTGGCCATCGGGCTCCTGTTCCCCCTCACCGAACACGTGGCGCCCCGGTTCCCGCTGCTCCGACCGCTGACCCTCGTGGGCTTCTTGGGCGGCTGGACCACCTATTCGACCCTGGCCGTCGACGCCACCCTGCTCGCCAAAGATGGTGACGTCGTGACGTTCCTGGCTTATGTCCTCGCCACGGTCCTCGGCGGGCTCGCGCTCGTGGTCCTCGGCCACGCCGCCGGTCGGAGGCTCACCGTCTCGTGAGCGCCCCCTCCCCCACTCTCGGCCTGGCCCTCCTCGTCGCCGCGGCCGGTGGTACCGGGTCGGTGCTGCGCGCCCTGTTGATCCATCACCTCGGAGTGCGGCGAGACGATCCGCTCCCCCTCGGCACACTTATCGTCAACGGCTCTGGCTCGCTCGTCCTCGGCGTGCTCACCGGGCTCTCGCTCTACCACGGCCTCGGGGGAAGGGTGCTGGCCGTCGTCGGCATCGGGCTCTGCGGCGGCTATACGACGTGGTCGACGGCCAGCTGGGAAACCATCCATCTCCTCCACACGGGGCATCGGAGCGAAGCCGTGCTCTACACGCTGGGCAGCCTCGTCGTGTGTCTTGGGTGCTCGGCCGCCGCCATCGGGTGCATGGCGCTCGTCTGAGCCCGAGCCCGGCGAGGACCAACCGGGTAGCTTTCGAGTCGATGCAGAGCCTCGGACCCCTGCTGGCATCGGGTCGTGACTCGGACATCTTCGAATACGGACCGGGACTGGTGCTGCGCCGGTCGCGCGAGGGCCACTCCATGGCGCAAGAAGCGCGCACGATGTCCTTTCTGCACGACAGGGGTTACCCGGTGCCGGCGGTCGACGAACTGAGCGACGACGGCTTCGACCTCGTGATGGAGCGCATCGAAGGTGTGTCGATGGTGGAGGCAATCGGCCGGGCGCCGTGGACCGTGCGCCGACAGGCCGCGACGCTCGCCGACCTCCATCTGCGGCTGCACGAGATCGATGCGCCCGACTTCCTCCCTGCGGCGCCTGCGGGAAGCGGCAACAAGGTCATCCACTTGGACCTGCATCCGCTCAACGTCCTGGTCGGCCCAAAGGGGCCCTTCGTGATCGACTGGCCCAATGCACGACGGGGCGATCCCGACATAGACGTCGGGCTGGCCTGGGTGCTGATGGCGGCCGGACAGGTCCCCGGCAACCGTTTGAAGGCCAAGTTGCTGGCCCTCGGGCGGACCCTGCTGGTGGGCGGGTTCCTCTCGCACTTCGATCGCGACGAGGTCGCCGGCCACCTCCGCCCGATCGTAGAGGTGAAAGTCAAGGATCCCCACATGAGCGAGACGGAAATCGCGGGGATGTGGAAGGTGGTCGAGCAGGCGGAAGCAGCGCGCCGCTGACCGGTACCCGCTCAGGTGGCGTACGCCTCAATGGGTGGGCAACTGCAGACGAGGTTCCGGTCGCCGTAGGCCTGATTGATCCGCGCCACCGGTGGCCAGTACTTCCGGGAGTGGTAGCCCGCCGGGAACACGGCCGCGCTCCGGTCGTAGGGCCGCACCCAGTCGGCGACGAGCGCAGCCGCCGTGTGGGGCGCACCACGCAGGGGGCTGGCTTCGGCGGCCCATCGGCCCGACTCGACATCCGCGATCTCGGCCCGGATCGCAATCATGGCGTCACAGAAGCGATCGAGCTCGTCCAGGCCTTCGCTTTCGGTCGGCTCGACCATGAGCGTGCCTGCCACCGGGAAGCTGACGGTAGGTGCGTGGAATCCATAGTCGATGAGCCGCTTCGCCACGTCGTCGATCGTGACGCCGGTCGCCTTCGTCAGGGGCCGGAGGTCGAGGATGCACTCGTGCGCCACCAACTGGTGCTTGCCGGTGTAGAGCACCGGGAACGACGGGGCCAACCGGGCCGCGACGTAGTTCGCCGCCAACACGGCCGACTTGGTCGCATGGGCCAGCCCTGAGCCCGAAAGCAGGCGGATGTAGGCCCAGCTGATCGCGAGGATGCCGGCGCTGCCGTAAGGCGCCGCGCTCACGGGTCCGATGCCATTGCGCTGGTCCGGCTTCGGGTGCATCGGGTGCGACGGCAGAAAGGGGACCAGGTGTTCCGCCACCGCCACCGGGCCGACCCCGGGCCCTCCGCCCCCGTGCGGGATGCAGAACGTCTTGTGCAGGTTGAGGTGCGATACGTCACCACCGAATTGGCCGGGCTTGGCCAGGCCCAGCAGGGCGTTGAGGTTGGCGCCGTCGATGTACACCTGCCCCCCGTATTCGTGGACCAGCGCGCACATCTCCCCGATGCCTTCTTCGTAGACGCCATGGGTCGAGGGGTACGTGACCATGATGGCGGCCAGTCCCTCTGCGTGGGCCTGGCACTTGACTCGGAGGTCCTCGAGGTCGACGGTCCCGTCATCTCGGCTGGCCACGACGACCACCCGCATCCCCGCCATGACGGCCGAGGCCGCGTTGGTGCCGTGGGCACTCGAAGGGATCAGGCAGACGTCGCGCTGCGGCTCGTTGCGTCCACGGTGATAGGCGCGGATGGCCATGAGCCCGGCCAGCTCACCCTGGCTCCCGGCGTTCGGTTGCACTGAGACCTTGGCGTACCCCGTCACGTCGGCGAGCCACTGCTCGAGCTCGTCGATGAGCGCCAGATACCCGGGCGTCGTGTCGGCCGGAGCAAAGGGATGGATGTCGGCGAAGCCCGACAATCCGATCGGCTCCATCTCGGTCGTTGCGTTGAGTTTCATGGTGCACGAGCCGAGCGGGATCATCCCTCGATCCAGCGCGAAATCGCGGTCCGCCAACTCGCGGAGGTAGCGCAACATCGACGTCTCGGACCGGTGCTGGGAGAACACCGGGTGACCCAGGATGGGGCCCCGACGCAACAATCCCTGGGGGAGGGCTTCTCGACCTTCCGAAGACGGTCCGGCGTCGACGCCGAAGGCCCGGAGCACGATCGCCACGTGGTCGGCGGTCGTGGTCTCTCCGCACGAGATGCCGACCGCGTCGTCATCGATCAAGCGCAGGAGAACCCCCTCTGCACGCGCCGCGGCGACGATCGTCGATGCGCGGCCGGGGGCGTCGACGACGAGGGTGTCGAAGAACGCCCGGTGACGAACCGTGGAGCCGGCGCCCTCCAAGCCCTGCGCCAGCGTGGCGGCACGGTGGTGCACCCGGCGGGCGATGCCTCGCAGTCCTTCGGGACCGTGGTACACCGCATACATCGACGCCACCACCGCCAACAGAACCTGCGCCGTGCAGATGTTCGACGTCGCCTTCTCCCGCCGGATGTGCTGCTCGCGGGTCTGCAGGGCCAATCTGTACGCCGGGCGCCCCTCCGCATCGATGGAAAGGCCGACCAAGCGGCCGGGCAGGTCCCGTTCGAGGCCGGACTTCACCGCAATGAAGGCAGCGTGGGGACCGCCGTACCAGAGCGGCACGCCGAAGCGCTGCGACGAACCGACGACCACATCGGCGCCCCACTCCCCCGGCGGCTTCAGCAGGGTGAGGGCCAACAGGTCGGTGGCAGCCGTCACGAGTGCACCGCGGGCATGCGCCAGTTCGGTGACCTCGGCGAGGTCGCGGATGGCACCCGAAGATCCGGGGTATTGCTGGACGAGTCCGAAGAAGTCGCCCTCGGGCGGCCCCGCGTCCAGGTCGACGACCTCGAGATCGATCCCGAGCGGTGCGAGGCGGGTCTCGAGGACTGCGATGGTCTGTGGGTGGCAGTCAGCATCGACGAGCACACGCTGCGACTCGGCCTTGCTGCGTCGTCGCATGAGCGTCACGGCCTCAGCGACCGCAGTGCCCTCGTCGAGCAGCGAGGCGTTGGCCGTCTCGAGCCCGGTGAGATCCGAGATCATCGTCTGGAAGTTCAGGAGTGCTTCGAGTCGGCCCTGACTGATCTCCGGCTGGTACGGCGTGTAGGCGGTGTACCAGGCCGGGCTCTCGAGGATGTTGCGCCTGATCACGCCCGGCGTGACCGTGCCCGAATACCCCAGGCCGATCATCGGCTCGGCCGCTACGTTCGAGGACGCGAGCCGGTGCAGTTCGCCCAGCACCTGGTGCTCGGCCACGGCCGGTGGCAGATCAAGGTCGTCGAGGCTGCGCACGCTGCCGGGCACCGCGGCATCGATGAGTGCGTCGAGACTCTCGTAACCGAGCACCTTGAGCATCGCCGCTTGCTCCTCGCCCGAGGTGCCGACGTGGCGATGCAAGAAACTCTCGAACGGTTCGAGTTCTTCGGCTGCGGGCGATGGGCGCTGATCGTGCACGGAGGCCTCCTGGCTTCCTCCGCGCATCACGCGGAGTTTGTCGGACGTCCTCCCCGCTCTGTCATTGGACCTGAGAGCCTCGCCGCCACCTGAGCGACTTCCACCTTCGGTGCGGGTGCCGTGGCGCCCGCTTTCCAGAGTTGCCTCGCCGGAGCGGTATATCGGCCTGAGAGTTTCTGGGGAGTTTGCTCCTCCGGCGTCCCCTCGAACTGCATGCAGCGGGGACTCTGGCGCTCCGGTTCAAACGGCGTATTCAGTTGTGGGCTCAATCATAGGACACGGGCCCGCTGCGAACGACGACCCGGGTCAGTCGACCTCTTCGCGTACCGGCCACAGGGGCGGGCGGACGACAGCGCCGGTCAGCTCGCGCCCTCGTTGGACCACTGTCACCGCGTCACCGTCGAGGAGCTGCGCATCCGCGTCCACGAAACCGAGCCCGATGCCGCACCCACGCATGGGCGAGAAGTTCCCGCTGGTCAGGATTCCGACGTGGTCCCGGTCGTGGTCGATGTCGGCGCCGTCCCGCAAGGGCTGTCGGCCGTCGGCCACGATGCCGCGCAGGCGACGCGCCGGCCCGGTTGCGCGTTCTTCCTCGAGAGCGGCCCGGCCGGTGAATTCGGTCTTGTCCCATCCCACGACCCAGCCCAGACCCGCTTGGAGCGGAGTGATGCCGGGCCCGAGCTCGTGCCCGTGTAAGGGCAACCCGGCCTCCAGCCGCAGCGTGTCGCGGGCCCCCAGCCCGGCGGGGACGATCTCCTGCGCCAGGACAGCCTCCCAAAAATCCGTCGCCACCTCTGCCGGCACCGCGCACTCCACGCCGTCTTCCCCCGTGTAGCCCGTCCCGGCCACCAAGCACGGGACACCTTTCCAGTCAAAGGGTTCGACACAGAACCGGTGCACCGCCGCGGCAGCGGGCGCGATGCCGGACAGCCGGGCCCGGGCCTCCGGTCCCTGGATCGCCACGACCGCACGTTCGGGCGTGACGTCGTGGCCTCCCAACGCCGACACCACATCGCTCGTGTTCGACGCGTTCGGCATGACGTCGAAGCGCGCTTCATCCACCCACCACACGATGAGGTCGTCGATGACGAAACCGTCGTCGTCCAGAAGGTGCGTGTACTGGGCCCGGCCAGGCCGGACACGCCGCAGGTCGTTGCTCAAAGCGTGCTGGAGGTGGTCGAAGGCGTCGGCCCCCGTCACGCGGACCGTGCCCAGGTGCGAGACGTCGAACGCCACCGCGTCGGTGCGGCAGGCGCGATGTTCGGCCAGGGTGCCCGACGGGTACGCCACGGGCATCTCCCACCCGCCAAAGGGGACCATCTTGGCGCCCAGCGCGATGTGCGCCGCGTGCAGTGGAGACACCCGGGGCACGCCGTCCTCTCCCTCGTCGGCCTTCACAGGGCCAGACTATGCGGCTCCGGCGGTGATCATCGGAAGGCCGTGCGACGCGAGCAGCGAGGCAAAGTCTCGTTGATAGACGATGCTGATCGGCACCTCGGGATAGAGCTCGCGCATGCGCCGCACTTTGCGATTCTTGCGAGTGACAAGACGTTGGTCGGCGGTTGTCAGCTCAATGAAGACACCGCGTCGAGGGAGATAGAAGTCGGGACGAAACCCCGAAATCGGCGAACCGAGCGCGTCCCATTCGAGTGGGAACTCCACCGGCTCGTAGTCCCATCGCTCGCCACTCAGGTCAAGCAGGACGGCAAAGAGACGCTCGGAAGGATGGGCAAAACGGACATGCCCGGCGGGCGCACAGGCCGGGTGGCGCGTGCGCCCAATGTGCGCGGGGTCCGAAGCGTTCACTCCCCGGCGGCGCGCTTGGCCGGCACCCGTGCCGGCCGGCCCTTTCCAGCTGCTGGCGGCTCCGCCGTGTCCAAGCGCACGATGTCCGCCTCGAGCTCCTCCACAACACCGGCGAGCGGGACGACGTTGAAGACGCCCTGGCCGCCGGCCAGCAGGTCGACGATCTCGCCGTTGGTGCGGGCCAGGACAGAACTGGTGCTCGTGAGCACGAGGTTGGCCGATGCAAGGTCGGCACCAAGGTCCTCGCGCAGGCACTCCACGGCGCGGCGCGCTGACTGCAGTGACACCCCCGCGTCGAGCAGCTGCTTGATCACCTTGAGTTCGAGGACGTCGGAGTAGGAGTAGATGCGCCGGGACCCGCTGCCCTGGGCGGACGCGACCGACGGCTGGAGCAGGCCGGTTCGGGCCCAGTAATCGAGTTGGCGATAGGTGATCCCCACCAGGCCGCACACCTGCGGCCCGTGAAAACCCCCGACATGGGTTGAGGACTCCGCGGCCATCTCCACTACCTCCTCGAGCTGGATCTCCGGCGCCAACTCTACTGGACGCCGGACGACATCGCTGTAGTTACGGAGGCGTGTTTTTCAAATTTCGACGGGCTTGGGTCCGGCGGGGCCGGCCTCGTCGTGCGGCACCCCGTCGAGCGGCCAGGCGACGACCGCACCGGCCACGGTGAGCCCGACCCGGGCCCCCGTGACCAAAGGCGTGCCACCGGTGACGCGCACGATCAGGTCCGGCAGCTCGCTCGACTTCGGGTGCACCCGCACGACCGCATCGTGGCCGTAGTACTCGTAGCTCTCCACGGTCGCCTCCAACGCCGGTGCCCTCGCCTCCCCGATCACGATCTGCTCGGGGCGGATCAGCACCTGGGCCGCGCCGGGCGCGCCGTTTGGCGGCCAGCCCTCCACCGCCAACGCACCGAATGCGGTGGTCGCGACAACCTCCGGGCCACCCTGCGGCCGTTCCACCTGCACGTGGAGCACGTTCGATTCGCCCAGGAACTCCGCGAGGCCCGGGTCGAGTGGTCGCTGGTAGATCCCCGCCGGCGTGTCGAGCTGGGCGATGACACCGTCTCGCAGGACCGCAACGTGGTCGGCCATCGACAGCGCCTCGTCTTGATCGTGCGTGACCAGGATCGACGTTGTCCCGGCCCGGCGCAAGACGTCGTGCACTTCGCTCCGCACGCTGGCCCGCAGCGAGGCATCGAGCGACGAAAACGGCTCGTCAAGGAGCACGATCTCGGGATCCGTGGCCAACGCCCGCGCCAACGCGACCCGTTGCTGCTGCCCTCCCGAGAGCTGGTGCGGATACCGCCGGTGCAGACCGGACAGGCCGACCATCTCCAGCAGTTCGAGCACCCGGGCCCGGCGGTTGGGCCCTCGCGGGAGGCCGAACGCGACGTTGCGGCCAACGGACAGATGCGGGAACAGCGCGCCCTCCTGGGGCACGTAGCCAATGTGACGGTGCTCGCTCGGGACGAAGGAGTGGCGGCCGTCGACCGCCTCCGTGCCGAGCACGACCATCCCGCGGTCGGCACGTTCGAAACCGGCGATGATGCGCAGCAGCGTCGTCTTGCCACTGCCCGACGAGCCCAAGATCGCGGTGAAGCTGCCTGCTGGCACCGCCAGGTCGACCCCGTTGAGGACCCGCAGGTCGCCGAACGACTTGTGGACCCCCTTGACGACGAGCTCCTTCATCGAGCCATTGTGGCTCCGGCCAGCACCTCGGTGGTCGTACCGGCCGGCACCACCCCGGGGACGCCCGCGGCGGCGGACCGAGCGGGGAGCCGGTCAAACCAGCGGCCGAGCACGTAGCTCGGTACGGCGGCAATGAGCACCATCAGGCCGGCGTAGGGAGCCGCCGCGCCGTAACTGAGGTTGGACTGCTGGGCCCAGAAGCCCGTGGCGAGGGTGTGCGCGCCCGTCGGAATCAAGATCAGAGTCGCCGTGAGCTCGGTCGCCGTCTCCAAGAAGACGAGGCAGAACGCCGCGGCCAAACCCGGTGCGATAAGGGGCAGCGTCACGCGCCAGAAGACGGAACGGCGACGGACGCCCAGTGAATGGCCCACCTCCTCGAGCCCGACCGGGGCCCGCGCCACGGCAGCGCGGACGGCGACGACGGCCATTGGGAAGAACATGACCCCGTAGACGAGGATGAGGAGCGGTGTCGTCTGGTACCACCGACCTTCGAGGAAGTGGACCGTGACGTACGCCGCGCTCAAGGCGACAACGATGCCGGGCACGGCGAGAACGAGCATCGACGCGCCCTCGAACATCCGTACGGGGCGACCGGGGAAGCGCACGGACAGCAGGGCAATAGGTAGGGCACCGATCGTACCGACGAGTCCGGCGCCGGCGGCGTAGCCGAACGTCGTGAGCGTCGCCTCCCAGATCGACGTGTTGGGCACGGTCGAGCTGCCACCCTGCACGATCAGGTACACGATCGCCCCCACGGGGACGCCGAGCGCGAGCACCACCACGCTCGCCACTCCTCCGAGCACCGCCAGCCGGCTCCGCCCGAGGCGACGCGGCCGCGCCGACCGCGCCGCGCCCGCCCCGGTCCGGGCGGCCCGACCCTTGCCCCGGGCGGCACCCTCTCCCACGAGGAGAATCGCCCCGAGCACCACGAGGATGAGCGAGAACGCGCAGCCGGCCGCGGTATTGAACCCCACGGTGAACTCGGTGTACGCCTCGGTGGTCAGGGTGCGGAAGCCGAGGATCTCGAACGCGCCGAACTCGGCCAGACAGACGAGCCCCACGAGGACGGAACCCCCGAGGATGGCGAGCCGCGCTTGGCCGACGGTCACCTTCCAAAAGGTGGCCACGCGGCCGAGGCCGAGGCTGCGCGCCACCTCCTCTTGGGCCGGGTCGGCGTTGCGGATGTTCGCCGCTACCGGGAGGTAGACGAGCGGGTAGATCGCGAGCGTCATGACGAACACGGCCGCCCAAAAGCCCCCGAAGGACGGGAAGATGGCACGCCAGCCGAAGCTGACCACGAAGTCGGGGATGCCGAGCGGAATGACCACGAGCACGGCCCAGATGCGCCGTCCCGGCAGGTCGGTGCGCTCGATGAACCACGCGAGGAGGGTTCCGAGGGCGGCGCAGAGCAAGGTGACGACGACGGTCAGCCTGATCGTGTTCCACAGCAGCTCGCCGGTGAGACTGCGGAAAAGCAGCGGCTGCAACATCGACCACCCGATCTGGAAGGCCTCGATGATCAGGAACAGCAGCGGCGTCATGACCACCACCGCCACCGCCAGGGCAGCCGCGATCAGGGCCGGCGGGCCCGATCGGTGGTGACCCGCCCAGCGGTGGTGGTGCAGATGGTGGCGCAGGCGCTCCCGTCGATGCTGCCAGTGGTCCCGGTGGTCGTGGGTGCGCGGATGGCCGTGGCCGTGGCCGTGCTCGCGCGGGCCGGGCCGATGCTGCCGCCCCTTGGGCCCGCCCGCCCCGCGAGACGGGGTCGTCGCCCCCCTCACGTCACCGCCGGGACGGGATCACAAGAGCTGCGCGTCCTGCAGGAGCTTGATGGCCTCGGCGCCCGTGCCGAGCTGGGTGATCGTGATCGCGTTGGGCTGCAGCCGGTTGAAGGGGGTTTCCGGCTGCGCGGTGGTGACGCGGGATCCGATGGGGTACTCGAAGCTGTCGCCGTGGGCGATGATCTGCTGTCCCTGGGCCGAGCCGAGGAACGCGACGAGCTTCTGGGCCTCCGCAGTGTGCGGTGACGAACGCAGGACGCCGGCACCGGACACGTCGACCACGTACCCGACGTCGTGGGGGGCGAAATAGGCGATCGCCGAGTGCATGTTCGAGGCGCCGTCCTCGGCCCGCAGGCGGTACCAGTAGTACTGGTTGATGACGCCCAGGGCGACCTGGCCGCGGTTGACCTCGTCGGTCACCGTCTCGTTGTCCGGCAGGAGATGGCTCCCGGCATTGGCCTTCACACCGTTGAGCCACTTCAGCGCCTTGGCGTTCCCGTAGGTGCGGGCAACCGACGTCACGATGGGCTGGAAGTCGGTCTCCCCGCCGGCGAGGGCGATCTTCCCCTTCCATTTCGGCTGGCTGAGCTGCATGGCCGAGGTGGGGAGCTGGCTCGGCTTCAAGAGGCTCGTGTTGTAGACGATGACGCTCACCCTGGCGGAGATGCCGAGCCACTGCCGGTTCGGGGAGTCGTATCTCGCAGGCGTCTCCGCCAACGTCGACTTGGAGAGCGGTGCCAGCATCTGCTTCGAGGCCAGGTACTGCAGCGGCGGGGAGTTCTCCGTAAAGAAGGCGTCGGCCGGGGAATGCCCTCCCTCTTCGACGATCTGGTCGGCCAGGACGTCCTCATCGTCGAAGCGCACGTTGACCTTGATGCCCGTCTTCTTCTCGAAGGCGCTCACGAGCGCCTGCGTGGTCTGGACGTGCTGGCCGCTGTAGAGGGTGATGGCGGCCGGTGCCGCCCCGGCGGTGCCTGCAACGCCGATCACCAGCACTCCCCCGCCGAGGCAACCGGAGGCCAGCGCGAGGCGAGCCGCCCGGAACCGCGGTCGCCACCTGCCGCCGCCCGACCCCGCCCGGCGCGCTCGGCGGCATCTGTTCGGCATCGGTCGTGACCTCCAGGGCGCCAAACTTAGGCACCACGAATATTAGGGCCTCCTAACTTTACCTGCGTATGACCGTCCGTCAAGGTCGCCCGGTCGGTCGCGGCGAGAGCGTCTCCCGCCCGAACCGGAAGGGGCACGCAGGGTGGGAGGTCACGGATCAGGCCGGATCGAGCCCGCCGAGGTCCGCTCGACCCTCGAGGGGGCTCGACGGCTCGGCGTGGAAGCGCACCGGGATGCGGCCGGCCCGTCGGGCCAGCCACCCGGCCTCGACGGCCAGGCGCATGGCCCGCGCCATGGCGACGGGGTCGTGCGCCCGGTTGACTGAGGTGGCGACGAGGACGCCGTCGCAGCCCAGCTCCATGGCCAGCGCGGCATCCGACGCCGTCCCGATGCCCGCGTCGAGGATCACGGGGACCTCGACCGATTGGCGCAGGAGCGCGATGTTGTGCGGATTGCGGATGCCGAGACCGCTCCCGATCGGCGCACCGAGGGGCATCACCGCGGCACACCCGACCTGCTGGAGGCGGAAGGCCAGCACGGGGTCGTCCGTCGTGTAGGGCAGCACGACGAACCCGTCTTCGGCCAGCTGTTCCGCCGCGAGCAACAGCTCCACGGCGTCGGGCAACAACGTGCGATCGTTCCCGATCACCTCGAGCTTGACCCAGTCGGTGCCGAAGGCCTCACGCGCCAACTTGGCGGTGAGCACGGCCTCCGATGCGGTGGCGCAGCCCGCCGTGTTGGGGAGGACGTCGATCCTGAGCTCGTCGAAAAGCGACAGCAAGGAGCCTCGGCGCGACGGCTCGATGCGCCGTACCGCCACCGTGGCGATGCCGGTCCCGGATTCCACGAGGGCGGCGCGCAGCGCGTGCAGGCTGGTCATGCCGCCCGTACCGAGGAGGAGCCGCGACCCGAGCACCCGGCCCGCGATGCAGAGGGGTTCGGGGGCATCGCCGCTGGTCACGTCGACGCGCCGTGGGGTCGTCACCCGAACGACCCTACCCCGGTGCCCGCCTATGGTGGCTCGGTGCCGGACGCGCCCACCCCACCGACCGCGCTGACGATCGCCGGCTCTGACTCGGGGGGCGGCGCCGGCGCCCAGGCCGACCTCAAGACGTTTGCCGCCCACCGCGTCCACGGCGCGAGCGCGCTCACCGCCGTGACCGCGCAGAACACCACGGGCGTCCGGGGCGTCGTCGCACTCGAGCCCGACTTCGTGCGCCTCCAGATCGAGACCGTCCTCGACGACTTCGACGTCCGCAGCGTGAAGACCGGGATGCTGGCGAACGCCGGCATCGTGGCCGCGGTGGCCGGCCTCGGCGAACAGGGGCGTCTCCCCCACCTCGTCGTGGACCCCGTGCTGGTGTCGTCCACCGGGCACCCGCTCTTGGAGCCCGACGGGATCGCTGCGTACCTCGAACTCCTGCTTCCCCACGCGCTGGTGGCCACGCCGAATCTGCGCGAGGCCGCCGTCTTGGGCCAGACGACGGTGGAGGCGCTGGCCCCGCTCGACGCCCGGGCCGCCGTGGCCGAGCAGATCCGGGATCGGGGTGCCCGCTGGGTGGTGGTGAAGGGAGGCCACCTCACCGACTCGGCGGATGACGTCGTGGCCGGCCCCGCCGGGATCGTCGTGCTCGCGGGCACACGGGTGGCCACCGGCAACGATCACGGCACGGGCTGCTCGTTGTCCGCCGCCATCTGTGCCGGGCTGGCCCAGGGCGCCGAGGTCCTCGACGCCATCGGGGCGGCCAAGGAATTCGTTCGGCGAGCCCTGGCCGGTGGCGCGGGCTGGCGCCTGGGCGCGGGGCACGGGCCCGTCGACCATTTCGGGTGGTCGGAGCAGCCATAGGCTGGACGGGCCATGACGCTCCCCGACGCCCAGACTCGGCTCCACGAGCCGGCGGACGAAGCGCCGCTGCGACCACCGACCCGGGGCGGCTTCTCCATCCGGTTGGCCATGATCCTCCCCGGTCTCGGCATCTTGATCCTCGCCATCTTCATCACCCTCGGGATCGTCACGTCCCAGCCCGCGGCGCGCGTGAAGACGTCGGGCCCGCCCAGCGTGGTTCCGGGCACCCCGTTACGGGCGGAGCCGGCCGGCCACGCCCTCGCGCCGATCATCGCGTTGGGCGAACCTCCCTCCAACATCGTCAACGCCGTCTCGGTGCCCGCCGGGTCGGTCCGTGTGTCGCACCAGGACAACGCCGCTGGCGCCGGTCAGTTCGACGCGCAGGTGGTGCTGCGCTCCACCGACTCGCAGGGTGCGCTGCTCAACTTCTACGCGGCCGAGATGCACCAGCAGGGCTGGCAGGTCTTCGACAAGGGCCCGGCGGCGAACGACCCGGGCGCTCTCGAGGTCCTCGGCAAGCTGGCGGGCACGGACGGCTACTTCTGGGAGATGGGGGCCACGATCTCGGCGACGACCTTCGGCCCCGGCGCGCCGGCCAACGGCGAAACCGACTTCACCATCCGCCTGCTCCAGCAGAACGACGACCAGAGCTAGTCGGCCCGCCGGGCCTGCCGCGCTGCTGTGTCAGGCCGCCGCGACTGCGGTCTTTGCGAGCGGCGCCGCTGGATCGTCCGAGCGCAGCAGGCCCTCCTCCTCGGGGCGCGGCGCCAGCAGGTAGGCCCAGACGAAGAAGTTGATCGGGTACAGCACGTAGCCCAACCGGGGGTCGGGCGCCAGCAGGATCAGCGCCGACATGACGACGCCCGTGATGTTGCAGACCTGTGCCACCGTGCTCGGTGTGTGCCGGTAGAGATGGCGGGCGAGCAGCACGGCCAGCAGCACGCCCACCGAGACCGGGAGCACGCGGCTCAACGAGGGGAACTCGTGCACCAGCACGTGTCCAGGGAGCGCGCTCGCCGCAGTCGACGGGATCGCACTCAGCCCGAGCGGGAAGAGCACGACGTCGTCGATCAACGCGAACGGTCCGCGCAACGCGAACGGGAAGATGGCCGGCACCGCGACCACGAGCAGCCCGGCCAGCATGGTCAGCGGGCGGCGCTCGCCCTTGCGGCCGCGGGCGGCGAACAGCGCGAGCACGGCCAACGGCCAGGCGGTGAACTTCATGGCCGACGCGATGCCCAGGAAGACCCCCGACCAGAAGGGGCGGCGGCGCTGCGCCAGCACCATGGCGAGGAGGAGAAAGGCGACCACCGGAATGTCGTCGCCTCCGGTCGCCAAGGGCAGCGACGCCACGGGCAGGATGAGGAGCGCTTGGACGGCGCGGATCTTGCGACGCCCGTCCGCCCGGCACAGATAGAGCGCGACCGCAGCCGCGGCCAACGTCGTCACGCAGAAGAAGATGCGTGCGTCGCTCAGCCCGTTGTTGGGCCAGATGTCGCTCGGGATGCCCAAGACGGCCATGAGGGGCAGGTAAGGCAGGAAACCTGGCGTATCGGGTTCGCCGGGTGCGTGGTACGCCACCAGGTGGTGCACGTTGCGAATCCTGAGATAGGGGTCCGTCCCCTTGACCAAGTCCTGCCCGCCGACTTCGACCGTGGTCACCTCGGGCTGTTGATGCGAGCCCGCTACTCCGTCGTAGCGCCACATGACCTCGAGCCCCAGCGGGACGGCGAGCGAACCGGCGAACACGCAGACCGCAATGGCGATGCGCGCCACCCAGGTCCGGCGGTGCTGGAGCTCGGTCAGCTTCCGCGATGGCTGGCGGCGGCGAGCGCGGCGCCCGAACCAGACGAGGCCGGCCGAAGCCAGTGCGCCGAAGACGAACGGGGCCAGCGCCATGCGCCCCCACACCTCGTAGAGCGCGTTGCTCGACGTGTAGATCGTGCCCAACGCGAAAAGGGCGCTGGCGAAGTACAACAGCGCGTCGCCCGCCTCGGGAGAGATGCGGCACACACGCGCCCTCGCCTGCCGCGCCAGGTCACCGATGCGGTTGGCCCAGTCGGTGATGCTGAGAGAGGTCGTCGCCATGACGTCACGAATCCTCGCGCACAGGCCCTAGCGCGGGGGGAACCCCGCGTTGGTGAGCCTAGAGGTGGAGCTCTGCCAAATAGAACGACAGTTCTGCCTCGAGACATGCGGTCAGGGTGTCCGCCCGCCGGAATCCGTGACCCTCACCCTCGAAGAAGTGCAGGTCGCACGGGGTGCCGGCCGCAACCAGCGCGTCGCGCATGCGCTCGGCCTGCGCCGGTGGCACCACGGCGTCGTCGGTGCCCTGCAGGAGGAGCACCGCGCCGGTCATGGCGGCGGCCCGGCTGAGCGGCGAACGCTCCACGAAGAGCTCCTGTGCCTCGGGCAGCGGCCCGATCAAGCGATCGGTGTAGTGCGCCTCGAAGTCGTGCGTGGTCGCGGCGAGGCGCAGCAGGTCGGTCACCGCGTAGGAGGCCGTGCAGGCGCCGAACCCCTCCCCCGCCGCCAACGCGTTGAGCGCGGTCATCCCGCCGGCGCTGCCGCCGCGGACCGCCATGCGTCCCGCGTCGATGTCGCCGCGCTCGGCCAGATGGCGCGCCGCATCGAGGCAATCCTCTGCATCGGCGACACCCCATTGCCCCCACAGCGCGTTGCGGTAGGCGCGCCCGTAGCCCGAGCTCCCCGCGTAGTCGACACACGCGACGGCGAAGCCGCGCGTGGTGAAGAACTGCAGGGTCAGGTCGAGGCCCGGCTGGCCGGCCGAGGTCGGCCCCGAGTGGCACCACGTGATCAAGGGAGGTGGTCCTCCTTCGGCGTGACCACTGTCGCCGCCTCCGGCCGGACGGTAGAGCGTCCCGTACACGGGGCGTCCGGAGCGACCGGTCAGGGTGAAGGGCTCGCCCCGGGCGAAGGTGTCCGGGGCGGGATTGCCCGCGAACACCGGGGCCGGCCGCAACGCGCGCGGTGGCGCACCCGGCTCGACGAGCCACACGTTGGAGGGGGCGTCGGGCGTGCCCCCGATCAGCGCGAACCCCTTGCCGTGTGCGCAGAGGGCGGCGATCGACACGCACGGCTGCGCCAGCATCTCCGGCCCGCCGCCCGGGAGGAGGCGCACGACCGCGTCGCGGCCCGACGAGGTCTGGCGGGCCACGACCGCGCCGCCGGGCAACTCGGCCATCGTCGCCTGGCCGAGGACCCAGTCGAGACCGTGGTACTCGGCCGCCGCATCGCTGAGCGCGACCGGTTCGGACGTCGCGTCGCGCCGCCCGGCATGCACGTAGGGGTGCCACCAGCCGCGCCGGTCGGAGACGAAGCGGAGCGCGCCGTTGCGCTGCCAGGCCGGCTGGCCCACCGACTCGTCCGCTCCGCCGGCGACGGTCCACGGCTCGCCGTCCGCCACGAGCGCACCGTCCGCCCGGGTGAGGGGCAGCACGACGAGCGACGATGCGTCCCACGGCATGTCGGGGTGGTCCCACACCACGACCGCGAGCCGCTCGACGCTCGCATCGACCCGGGGGGCGCCGAAGAAGTCGTGCCCGGCCAGCACCGTCGATTCCGACGGCGTGGCGGTCCGTGTGGCCAACGCGACCACCGTGCGGACCGTGCGGACCGGACGCCCGGGCCCGTGGGCGGGGTGCGCCTCCCGCACGGCCAGCACCCAGTCGCCGTCGGCCGTGGCGCTGAGGCCGCCGTGGCGGTACTCCCAGCCGGTGGGCGCCGGCACCGAGAGCGCACGTGGGGCTTGTAGGCCCGCGCCGCCCGCTCCGCTGCCGCAGTACCAGACCCGCTGGTCCGACTGGTCCACGTAGGCGAAGGCGCCGACGGCGGGCCCGGGCACCAGGCAGACGGCGCCGCCGCCGTACTCGTGCACCCGGCTGCGGATGCTCACGTCGCCGGGCGAATGGTCCCGGCGGCTCGTGCCGTCGTCCCGTACGAACACGACGCGCCCGTTCTCCTCGGGACGTGCCTCGAGCCAGTAGAGCGCGGCGCCGTCCGAACACAGCTCGGCCAGCGAGACCTTGAAGCCGGCCACCTCCGCCGCCGTCAACGCGGAGGACCAACGGCCGTAGTCTGAAGTCGTGAGCACCACCGTGCGAACGTACCCGGCGGCAGCACCGGCGCCACGGGACGCTGCCGCCGACGGCCTCTACAGTGATCCGGTGCGCTTCCCGGCCTACCTGCTGTCGAAGTCGGGTGAGGTGATCCGGCCCGCCGTCGTCGAATTAGGGGAAGGCGACCTCCCCGCCGGCGAGGTGCTGATCCGGGTGGAGTGGTCCGCCATCAACTTCAAGGACGCGATGGTCACCCGGCCCGGGAACCGGGTCGCCCGCAAGTTCCCGCTCGTCCCCGGCGTCGAGCTGACCGGGAACGTCGAGGAGAGTACGAACCCCGACTTCACCCCCGGCCAGCACGTCCTGGTCCAGGGGTACGACCTCGGCGTGGCCCACCACGGCGGCTTTGCCGCGTACGCCCGGGTACCGGCCGATTGGGTGGTGCCGCTCCCCGAGTCGATGAGCTGCCGCAACGCCGCCATCATCGGCCTGGCCGGCCTCACCGCCCTCCTGTCGCTGCACCGGTTACGCCAGCACGGGACGACGCCCGAAGACGGCCCGGTGTTGGTCACCGGCGCGTCCGGTGGGGTCGGCAGCGCGGCGGTGGCCATGCTGGCCGCCGACGGCTTCGAGGTCGTTGCGTCGTCGGGCAAGACGGCCGAGCACGACTACTTGAAGGAGCTCGGCGCCGCCCAGGTGGTCGGTCGCCAGTTCACCGAGGACGACGGGCGCACGCTCGGGCCCCAGCTGTGGGGCGGCGTCGTCGACTGCGTCGGCGGCGTGGCGCTGGCCGAGGCGCTGCGCACCGTCCGCTACGGCGGGGCGGTGGCCGCCAGCGGGCTCACCGGCGGCAACAATCTCGCCACGACGGTGTACCCGTTCATCGTGCGCGGCGTCGCCCTGCTCGGGATCGACACCGTGGCGACACCGATCGAAGAGCGGCGTGCACTGTGGAGCGAGATGGCCGCTGTCTTCCCGCTCGCCCGCTGCGAGGACATGGTCAACGAGGAGATCGGCCTCGACGGCCTGACCTCGGCCCTCGGGCGCGTCCTCGACGCCGCCGTGCGCGGGCGCATTCTGGTCGCTCCGGGCGGTTAGCCGCCGGGCGGTGAACCCCGCCGGCTCAGCCAGCTCCGACTCAGGACGCCTTGTAGACCGGCGACACGCGGATCGTGCCGTTGCCACACGGGCCGATGGCCAAGGCGAAGGTGGGCGACGACGTCGTCGCGCCCGGCATGGTCACCGACGCCTGCTCGGAGGTGGGGCAACTCGTCTCGGCCCCGACGGGCACGTCGGAGTACTGGTAGGCGAACTGGGCGGTGGACGACGGCGCGATCGCCACCGAGGACGGCGGCGCGTTGGCCGGGGGCGTCAGCGTGACCGAGAGCCCGTTCACCATGGTGACGGTGATCGGGGCACCGCTCCCCGAGAACAACGCCATCGTGGGGTAGCCGTCGACGGTGCAGGTCGCGGTCGAGGTATTGGTGACCGTCACGACGCCCGTGATCGTGCCAGCGGCGCCCTCGGACTGCCCGGGCGACGCGGTGATGTGGTTGCACCCCGCCGCGGCGGCCGCCGTCGAGGTCGTGGTCGGGGCCGTCGTCGAGGTCGTGGACGAGGTCGTCGTGGCGGCCCGCTGGGTGGTCGTGGTCGTCGAGTGCTTGGGGCTCGGGCTGCTGCTGCACGCGGCGAGGCCGAGGCCGGCACTCGCCAGCGCGGCGAGCGCCCAACGCGAGGTGCTCACCCCTCGAAGTCTTCCGGCCGCACCGAGTCGAGGAACTGGCGGAACTGGCCCACCAGCTCGTCGGGGGTGTCCTCTTCGTCCTCCTCGGCCTCGAGCGTGAGGATGATGCCCTCGGACTCCATGAGCTCGTCGGACACGAAGATCGGCGACTCGGTGCGCACGGCGACGGCAACGGCGTCGGAGGGCCGGCTGGACACGATGGTGCGCTCCTCACCACGCACCAGGTGCATCTCGGCGAAGTAGGTGGACGAGCGCAACTCGGTGATGATCACGCGCTCGACGACGATGTCCAGCCCAGCGAGCATGTCGCGCATCAGATCATGGGTGAGCGGGCGGGGCATCGTCACGCCCTGCAGCGCATAGGCGATGGCGGTCGCCTCCGGGCTGCCGATGAAGATCGGCAGTGTGCGGCCTTCACCTTGGGTCTCCTGGAGCAGGAGCACCGGGGTGTTCGATTGGAGGTCCACCCGGACCGCACGGAGAAGCACACGGACCACGTACAGAAATGTAGCGCCCGCTGCCGGTCTTGCGTCACCCCCCCAAGTGCTGGCGGAGGGCTTGGCGCAGCAACGAGGCTCGCATCGACTGACCGAGGGCCGCCAGCTGGTCCGCTCCCTCGATGGCCCGCTGCCGGGACTCGGGGTTCCGCTGGCGCAGCAGAGGAATGACGATCTGCTCGATCAGGCCCATCTCGCGGTCGACCGCGTTGCGGTACAGGCGCAGGTGGCGCGGCTCGATCCCGAAGGCCCGGAAGGCCGCCGCCAGGTTGGCCACGGTCAGCGCCTCTTCGTCGTAGGTCTGGATGCCCGCCACGTGCACGGCGCAGATCAGCCCGAAGCCCTCGAGGCCGATCAGTTCCTCGGCCGACAGGCCAGAGGCGGCACAGAGCTCTTCGGCCGTCAGGCTGGCGCCGGTCACCATGCTGGTCGTGGTCGCGGCAGTCGCCACGCCCGCCGACGACTCGCCGCCGCCCCGTGTCGCGGCGGGGCGGGCCGGGGGCGGGCCGGCTCCCGGTCCATTCGGCCGCACCGGCGCGGCTGCGGCCGCCGCGGGGACCCGCTCCGGGCGTGACGCGCCGCCGCCCTCGCCGCGCCTGGCGTCGGCCCGATCGGGCGCCGCCGCCACCTTGGCGGTGTTCGCCGTCGCCGCCACCTCAGGCCTGCCGGGGCCGGCGCCGGGGCCGCCCGCGGGAGCCGCCCGCTCGGCGTCACGTGTGGGTCCGGTGGTCGGAGGCATCGGGGCTTGCGCCGCCACGACGTCGGCGGCCGCTCCCTCCCCCACCACCTGCAACCCGCGGCGGGCCTGGGTCGTCTCGGGCATCAGCGCGGTCCGCCGCGAGGCGTCGGCCAAAATGCGCGCCATGGCCTCCTCGTCGGCCTTCGTGGCCTGCTCGTCCCCGGGGGCTCCCGGGGCGGCGTGCCGTCCTGCCGGCTCGGTCGGCTTGCCGTTGGCCCGGTCCGGCGCCACGTCGTCCAGCTCGCCGTCGGCCAGGCGGTCTCGGATCACCTTGAGGGGCAGGAAGTGCTCGCGCTGCTGGCGCAGCACCCAGCGCAGCCGCTCGACGTCGTGCTCGAAGAATTTGCGGTAGCCCGAGGGCGAGCGCTCCGGGTTGACCAGCCCCTGGCTCTCGAGGAAGCGGATCTTGCTGATCGTGACGTCGGGGAACTCCTCTCGCAACAGCGTCAGGACGTCACCGATGGAGAGGTACGTGCGGCTGCTCACTCGTTCCCAGCCACCAGGTAGACGAGTTTGAACTTGCCGATCTGCACCTCGTCGCCGGGCGCCAGCTGCACCTCGTCGATCCGCTCTCTGTTGACGTAGGTCCCGTTCAACGAGCCCACGTCGCGCAGCGCGTAAGCGCCGCCGTCCTCGGGCGTGATCTCGACGTGGCGTCGCGACACCGTGATGTCGTCGAGAAAGATGTCGCTCTCGGGGTGGCGTCCCGCCCGGACTACCTCGTCGCCCAGGAGGTAGCGGGCCCCGATGTTGGGGCCCCGGGTCACCACGAGCACCCCCGCGCCGTGGGGCACCTCGACCATCGCGACGTCGGGGCGCTCGTCGGGTGCGTCAATGTCATCGGAGGGATGGAGTGTGATGGTGGCATCGTCGCCGTCCGCCAGGAGTGCGTGCCCGCACGAGGAGCAGAAGTTGACGCCCTCTGGGTTCCGGTGCCCGCAGTTGTGACAGAACACGACGTCCACGGTACCCCACCCCACGGCCGCCTTCTCCTGGTGGCTCGGGCAGCCCGAACACCGGTTCAGTCCGCCGTCAGCTCACCGTACGCGGCTGCGTCGAGGAGATTCGACTGGTCCGCCCCTGGAGCGAGGTCCAATTCGCAGAGCCACCCCTCACCGTAGGGATCCTGATTGATCCGTTCCGGCGAAGAGTTCAGCGCGTCGTTCACCGCCGCCACCGTGCCTGACAACGGCGTGTAGATCTCCGACACCGACTTGGTCGACTCCACCTCGCCGATCTGCCCGCCGACTTCCACCTCGGAGCCGACCGCGGGCAGGTCGACGAACACGATGTCGCCCAAAGCATCCTGCGCGTAGTCGGTGATGCCGATGCGGGCGCGCGTCCCCTCGACGCGCACCCATTCGTGCTCGGGCGAGTACCGAAGGTCCTCGGGGATGTTCATGGGGGGCGACCATACCGGACCGGACCCGCGCTCGCCGCCGGCGCGCCAGGCCTGCGGCACGCGCCCGAGCAGTCGTCAGGCCGGCACCGTCAGCCCTCCAACAAGGCGGCGATCTGCTCGACGTAGGGCTTCGCCAGCCGCACTGAACCGGGCAGGTCGGTGCCCTCGGCCCACACGTGGGTCACCGGGTCCTCGGGGTCGGGGGCGACGAGCACCCACCCGTCGTCGGTCTGCACCTTGATCCCGTCGACCAGCACCAGGTCGGCCCCCTGGGCCGCCAGTTGCTCCATGAGGGTCCGCATGATCAAGCCCTTGTGCTCCAGGGGCGTCGCCACCTCCTCGTGCACGATCGGCATGGGCGGCATGGCGTCGACCACCTCCTCGAGCGAGCTCGAGCCGCGGCCGAGCAGCGACAGCAGGCGCGCCAGGGCGGCCGCCGCATCGAAGGCGGGGAGGAAGGACGGGAACACGTACCCGCCGCGCCGGTCCGAGGCGAACGTGACGCCGCCCGCCGCGGCCGCCTCGAGCAGCCCGGGCGCCGAGAGCGGCGTGAGCACGACCTCGATCCCGGCCTCGGCGCACGTGCGCAGCGTTGCGGCGCTCGCCGTCACGGGAAGCGCGACCTTGCCGATGTCGCCCGCCTCCGCTCCCAGCGCGATGAAGGCGAGGATGGCCTCGTCGTCGGTCATCACGCGGCCCTGCCCGTCGATCAAGGTGAGCCGCTCGCCACCCGGGTCGATCACCGCGCCGAGGTTGGCGCCCGACCCGCGCACCGCCTCGGCCACCCGCGCCTCGCTGACCGCCTCGTCGATGGCGATCATCCCGGGCGTCTGCGCGTAGGGGTTGATGCTCAGCACGTCGGCGCCCACCTTCGACAACAGGTTGGGCATGACGAAGCTCGCGGCGCCGTACGAGAGGTCAAGGACGAGCTTGACCTGGTGGCGCTCGTCGCGCCGGAGGCCGAACGCCTCGACGACGTCGCCGGTGTAGTGCTCGATGACCCGGGGCGAGAAGTCGATGTCACCGATCTCTCCCGCGGTCACGCGGCGGAACTCCTCGCGGTGGTACATCCGCTCGACTCGCCGTTGGTCCGCCTCGGACAGGTCGATGCCGCGCTCGTCGAAGAAGCGGATCACGACCGACTGCGGGTCGTCCGGGCTCAGCCGCACGGTGAGCCCGCCCCGGTTCGCCCGCGTGCGCACGTGGTACCGCGTGACCGGCACCGTGGCCAGCTCGAGGTCGGCGACGTTCACCCCGACCGAGTTGCACCCGACCATCAGGGCGCGCTTGAGCACGCGGGCGGCCCGGCTGGTGTCGCGCGAGGCAGTGATGTAGCTGCCCTTCTCGAAGCCCGACGCCCACGCCTTGGCCAGGCGCACCGCGAGTTCGGGGCTGACGTCGACGTTGGCGATCCCCGTAACGCCGTCGCGGCCGAACAGGGTGCGAGCGCCGCCGGACTCCCACACGATCGACGTGCTCACCTGCGCGCCCGCCTCGACGACCTTGTAGGGGTAGACCTTGACGTCGCCGCGCACTTCGGCGTGCGCGCCGATCAGGCAGCCCTCGCCGACCACGGCGCCCGGCTCGACCCGCGCCCCCACCCGCAGGTCGCACGAGCGCCCGAGCACGGCCCCCTCCACGCGCACGGCGGGGCCGAGATACGAGTTCTCGCCGATGACCGAGCGCCTGACCTCGGCCCGCTCGGCCACCCGGGTGTTGGCGCCGAGCGTGGTGTAGGCGCCGAGCACGGCCCCGGCGTCGACCGTGCAGTTCTCCGCGATGTACACCGGCGACTCGATCCGGGTCGCCGGATCCACCGACGACCCCTTCCCCACCCAGACCCCCGGCCGCAGCTCGAAGCCGGACACGTCGACCTCGACCTTGCCGTCGAGGATGTCCTCGTGCGCCTTGAGGTAGGCGGCCGTGGTGCCGACGTCCTCCCAATAGCCGTCGGCGACGTAGCCGTAGAGGGGCTGGCCGTCCTCGAGGGCCGCGGGGAACACCTCGCCCGAGAAGTCGACCGAGCGGCCCTCGGGGATGCGCTCGAGGATCTCGGGCTCGAGGACGTAGATCCCGGTGTTGATGGTGTCGCTGAACACCTGACCCCAGCCCGGCTTCTCCAAGAAGCGCTCGATCGAGCCGTCCTCGCGCGTGATGACGATGCCGAACTCGAGCGGATTCTCCACGGCGCTCAGCGCAATGGTGGCCAGGGCATCGTTCTTGTCGTGGAAGGCGACGATCTCGGTCAGGTCGATGTCGGTCAGCACGTCGCCCGAGATGACCAGGAAGCGCTCGGTCAGCTCGTCCATGGCGTTGCGCACCGAGCCGGCCGTGCCGAGCGGCGTCTGCTCGGTGGCGTACACCATGCGCACCCCGAGCTCGCTGCCGTCGCCGAAGTAGCTGCGGATCGCGTTGGGCAAGAAGGCGACGGTGACAACGATGTCGTTGATGCCGTGGCGCCGCAGCAGCGACACGATGTGCTCCATCATGGGGCGCCCGACCAGCGGCAGCATCGGCTTGGGCATGTTCGACGTCTGCGGGCGCAGACGGGTGCCCTCGCCGCCGGCCATGATCACGGCCTTCATGCCGGGCTCCGCCTCGCCGCCCGGCCCTGACGCAAGGCCTTCCTGGCGGGGCCGACGTAGCTGCCCGCAGCAGCCCACGCCAAAGTGAGGCCGGTGATGCCCGTGACCCACGCGATCACCTTGATCGGCTGCTGCCAGCCCGCGTCGCCGTAGGCCAGGAGGAAGGTCGGGTAGGCGAACATCAGGCCGAACGTGCCCGCCTTGCCCACCCACAACACGTCGATGCGGGACGCGCCGAGGGACGCCAACAGGATGACCATGGCCGAGACCAGGACCTCCCGCGCGATCGTGGCGATCCCGAACCACAGCGGCACCGCCCCATAGACCAGCACCGAGATCACCGCCGTGCCGACGAGGAGCCGGTCGGCGGTCGGGTCGAGCACCTTGCCGAGCGTCGAGACCTGCCCGTAGCGCCGCGCCACGAAGCCGTCGATCCAGTCGGTCGCGCCGAGCGCGGCCAGCAGGATGGCGGCCGCCGTCTGCTCGCGCTTGGTGAAAAGGAGCCACAAGAACAGCGGGAGGCACAACAGGCGCACCAGGGTGATGACGTTGGGGACGGTAAGGATGCGGTCGAGTCCCTCGTCCTCGGCGCGATCCTCGGCGGCGTCCTGGGCGTGCGGCACACGCTCCAGATCGTCCACCTCCTCCATCTCGGCCACGCAGCGAGTCTACGGAAGCCCCTGCGGCGACCCGGGCCCCTGTGTGCCAGAGTGGCCCGATGCCTCGATTCGAAGCGTTCCGCGGTCTGAGGTACCGGCCCGACATGGCGCCCCTGGCCCAGGTCATCGCCCCGCCCTACGACGTGATCTCTTCGGCCGAGCGGGTCCACCTGGCCTCGCGGCACCAGGCGAACGCGGTCCTCGTCGAACTGCCCGAGGCCGACCTCCGCGCCGGCCGCGACCGCTACGCGGTGGCCACCGACCTCTTCTACCGCTGGATCAACGAGGGGATCTTGGAGGCCGACCCCGAACCGAGCCTGTACCCCTACCGCATGACGGACACGTCCGGCCGCGCCACAACCGGGGTCATGGGGCTACTCGGGCTGGCCGATCCGGGCACGGAGAGCGACATCCTCCCCCACGAACAGACACTGCCCAAGCCCAAGAGTGACCGCCTCGACCTGCTGCGCGCCACCCGGGCCAACCTCTCGCCCATCTGGGGGTTGTCGATGGCGGACGGCGTCACCGCGACGTTCGACCCGACCGACGACGAACCGATCGTCGACGCCTACGACGACGACGGCGTGCGGCACCAGCTTTGGGTGCTGAGCGACCCCGACACCATCGAGGCGGTCAGCGCCGCCATCGGCCGCGCGCCGGTCGTCCTGGCGGACGGGCACCACCGCTACTCGACCGCGCAGACGTACCAGGCGGAGGCCCGCCAGGCGAACGGAGACGAGCCGGGCCCGCACGACTTCGTGCTGGCGCTCGTCGTCGAGCTCTCCGAGGACCAGCTCACGGTCGGTGCCATCCACCGCACGGTGAGCGGGCTCCCCGACGATTTCGACCTCGTGGCGGCACTCGGCCAATGGTTCGACGTCGTGCGCGCCGGCGCGGCGGACGCCCGCACGCTGTCTGCTCTGGGTGAGTCCGGCTCGCTGGCCCTGGTGACGGGCGGGCAGGCCCATCTGCTCCTTCCCCACGCCGACGTGCTGGAGCAAGAAGGCAACGACCTCGACTCCAACCTCATCGCCACGGTGCTCGCCGGCCTACCCCCGCATGAGGTCATGCACCGCCACAACGTGGCCGAGGCGCTCCAGGCGCTGGAGCAAGGCGATGGGCAGGCGGCCTTCTTGCTGCGGCCGGTGACGGTCAAGCAGATCGAGAACTGGGCCAACGACCGTCGCCGGATGCCGCCCAAGACGACGTACTTCAGCCCCAAGCCGCGCACCGGCATGGTATTCCGCTCCCTCGACATCTCGTAGGTTCCCTGGCCTAGGGTCGGCCGATGCACGACTCCGTCACCGTCCACATGGCCGCACCCCCCGAGCGGGTCTGGGGCCTCCTCAGCGACGTGACGAGGATCGGGAGCTACAGCCCCGAGACCTTCGAGGCGGTCTGGGTCGAGCCGGCGACCGGCCCAGCCATGGGCGCCCAGTTCCGCGGCCACGTGAAGCGCAACGGCAAGGGCCCGATCTACTGGACCACCTGCACGGTGTCGGAGTGCGAGCCCGGCAAGACCTTCGAGTTCGGCGTCGGCAACAAACCCGGCCAGCCGCTCAACGTGTGGCGCTATGACATCGTCGGCGCGGGCGACGGGTGTGACGTCACCGAGTCGTTCACTCTTTCCCCCACGCTCGGCCTCCGGCTCTACTGGTCCGTGCTTGGCTGGGCCCGCGGCAAGACCAACCGCAACGGGATGCGCACAACCCTCGAGCGCGTCCGCGACGAGGTCGAGGCGCCGGCGGCATCGACACAGTAAGAACCGTCCGAGATCGACCTCGCTTCGTGACGGGCAGAAGGGGCCCGAAGACCCCTTCGCGCGACGACCGCCTCACCCTGACCGCATTCCGATACAGCCGACTCGCCCGTGCTCGGCGACGATTGTCCGGCAGCGGCGCGGGGGTGGATGTCTGCTCCGCCCGTGAACCTGAAACTACTCAGTTGAAGATTGCATGTCGGATTATCGGCCAGGCCCGTGGACAAACGCGTCCACGGGCCCCGCTGCAGCTCAGGCGAACGAACCTTTAGAAGTTCGGCTCGACGTTGTGATCGGCGGCAACCATTCTCGCCTTCAGCAAAGGCACCGAAGGATTGTCACTTACACGGACCAGCCGACTGGCACCGTTGCTGACCCGGCTGATGATGGGACTACAGCCGGCTACGAGAGCCTCCTGAGGTACTCGGAACAAATCTCCGCTACCTTCCTCGACGTAAGCGCCGGGCTCACGAATTTCCTCCCACGTTGTTTGAGCCAGCGAGGTTCTGTGTTGGGGTTGGATTGACGCGCTTTGTCGTCCTTCAGTCATGCTTTGGTACCTCCTCTGCGGCCCGACGGGGCGTCGGAACCCACAGCGGTGCGCATTGGCTCCAACCGATGCTCGTGGAACATTCCGCGGGTCAATTACCGCCAGGCTGTTGGGCCATCTCTCACAATGCCGCAATCATCAATCTTCAACCTCGAAGTCCGGGAGGTCAAGAAGTACACCTCCGTGTCGATCGAAGTTTCCACATAAACATCGTGAAACAGGCAACCATTGTTATCCGAGTCACGACGGGAGTCCCATCGATTGTGTGGCTGATCCAACATCACTGAATCGCTGCAGGCGATCCACTGATGTCGTGCACGTTGCTTCGAGTCGTCACTTCAGCGACAGTGATGAACGCTGGCGGTGCTCGCCCAGATGTTGCGATCGTCCCCTTATGAAGAACTACACCGAGTTGACGGACGAGACCGAAATCTCGCTCGATGCCAGTCGCCACTGGTTACGACAACGCGGCTATTGGATGGTGACGGCGGCCGTGGCTCTAATCGACGTGCCTACGTTGGCTCAGATACTCCACCTGACCTCATCGTCCGAGATCGTCGCACTGGGAACCAGATCCCGGCGTAAGGGCGAGTGGCGAGGACGCAGCGGAGAACTGGGCTGCTCTGGGCTTCCTGTCCACCTTCGATGGGATACTCCAACCATGCCGCTCAACGCGCCTCTGATCCAAAACGAGCGTGAAGGCCTGCTCACCTTCCTCGAACATCAACGGGAAGCAGTTCGCAATGCCACACACGGACTGCGCGAGGATCAAGCTCGGTTCAAGCCAACTCCGAGCGGGTTGAGCCTGGGAGGGCTCGTAAAGCACCTTACCGACGCAGAACAAGGGTGGACCGATCGTGTTCTGGGCGTACCGCCGAGCGACACAGCGTTCGGCGACTACATGGCGAGTTTTGTTCTCTCAGCAGATGAGACGCTGGCTGCGGTCCTCCGGCGGTACGACGAGACGTGCGCTCACACCGATGCAGTGATAGGTGGAATCGACGACCTGGGGCGCCGCGTCGCGCTTCCCGAGGCGCCTTGGTTTCCTGATCCCGAGGACTGCACGGTTCGGTGGATCCTGTTCCACCTCATCGAAGAGACCGCACGCCACGCCGGGCATGCCGACATCATCCGCGAGGCTCTCGATGGAGCGCTGAGTGGTCCGCTCATGGCTGCGGTGGAGGGATGGCCTGAAGACGGATGGGTCAAACCGTGGCGGCCACAGAACTGACCGTTCGGCCGGGCGATAGGGGTCGCCAAGCCGGCAGCGAGGATTGAGGTCGCTGAATGATCCACCACTTCAATGTCGCTGCTGAAAACATCTACCTCTGATCCGTCTACCGTGGCCCGGTGGCGGAAGACCTGCTCGCTGCAGCACATCAGTGGCGAACTGAAGGCTGGGCCCTCGTCGACGGGCTGGTGCCGGAGGCGGAGATCGATGCAGTGGGCGGCGACCTGGAACGCCTGTTCGCGGGCGACACCTTCGCCGACTACAACCGGCTCGCCGCCCTGGGTGACGGCTCACCGGACGGCCGCAGGTTTCGGTCGACGCAGTTCAACGGTATGCGCGGCTTCCCTCAGCCAGGGTGTCCTGCATTAAACGAGCTCTTCGTGCATCCCCGGCTGATCGAGTTTGCCCGTCTGGCCCTCGACGACGAAGACCTACGGATCTATCAGGCTGCCGTGTGGGGCAAATGGTCCGGTGAGGTCAATTACGAACAGCCCATGCATCAAGATGGCAACCACTCGCTCCTCCCTCCCCGCATGGAACCTGGGTTCTGGCACCTCGAGTCGTTCCTATACCTCTCCGACATCGACGAGGACTGTGCGCCACCTCGGCTGGTGCCGAGGAGCCGTTCTGCTGTCGCCTACGACGACCTTTACAAGCGCGAGATCACCGCCCTTGGCCGCCGAGGCTCGCTCTTGGCGTACCGCTCCGACGTGTGGCACCGCGGTACCGACTTCACCCGGTCCGACGCGTCCCGCTTCGTGCTCTCGGTTGGTCTCCGACCCGCACAAGCCGATTGGTTTGGCTATGACGCCTTCCCGCGGCTTGGCAATGACGTCACCTTCCAATCCTTTGTGGTCGGCAAGACATCTGAGGAGCTCGCTCTATTCGGCGTCCCCAGGCCCGGCCACGCTTACTGGAATGAGGCGACCGTGGACGCTATGGCCGCCAAGTACCCCGGGCTCGACATCACACCATGGCGCGCAGCGTTGGGCAGGACCCAGACAGCAGACTGAGAAGATCGATGGAGCCTTTCGACCCGGCAGCGAACTGGGCAAGGGCTTGATTTTCGAGAAGGGAGTTCCTCCGGCGGTTCCGCCAGACACGGCGTCCGGGGAGTCAACCGTCTCTCAAACCCCTTGCTCGAGCCTTGACCACCCCCACAACGAAGCGTTCAAACTGAGCAAATGCTTCGGGCAGGCCGGCAGAATGCTCGTAGCGAAGTTCCTCCGTCGGAAACCCCCTCTGGATGACCCTCATCACGGTCTGTGCGCCCCGTTCGTTGAAGAGGATTTCGGTCTCGCTGTCAAAGCCGGAACCGTCCGGTCGTGTCTCGTGAGTGCTGAACACGAGCCGTTGCGGGGGATCGATCACCTTGAACACATGCCGGTGTGTGTAGATCTCGCCTTCTGAAGGCCCGAACTCGACCTGCCACACGCCACCAATCCTCAAGTCACATTCGGATCGGACAACCCAATCGGGCTCGCCTTGCCGGTAGAACGCGATCTGTCCATCGGGATCGGTGAAGAGTTCGAAGACGACGTCGCGCCGCGCATCGATCGAGCGCTCGAAACGCAGCTCTTCGGTCATCGCTTCTTCCTTGTGCGCACGTCCACATAGGCGCTGAAGCTGTCGAGCCGAGCCTCGATGGTGCGGCGATAGGCGTCGATCCAGCTCGTGACATCTCGCAACTCAGCGGGCCCGAGTCGACACTGGCGGGTTCGTCCGATCTTGGCCGTGACGACGAGATCAACTTCTTCGAGGATGCACACATGCTTTTTGACCCCGTTGAGCGACAAGCCGAAGGGTCCAGCCAGCTCACCGATGCTGGCAGGGCCGTGACCGAGCCGCTCCAAGATGCTCCGACGCGTGGGGTCTGAGAGCGCGAACAACGTTCGATCGAGAGTTGTAGTGGACAGTGCACTGATTGGTGCAGTATAACCGCGGCAGAGGAGGTCGTCATCATGTCGAACGGTTCTGCATTGGCGGACGCACTCGGGCGGCTCGATGTCCTGGTCGGACGATGGGCCGTCGAACCAGGGGGGACATTCGAAGGCACCCCTGAGGGAACCGCGACGATCGAGTGGGCGCTTGATCATCGTTTCCTCGTCTGGTGGGCGAGCATCCCCGACCGCAGATTCCCAGAGAGCATCGCCGTTATCTCAATCAACTCCGACGGCCATACCTACCGGCAGCACTACTTCGACTCCAATGGCAATGCCCGGATCTACAAGATGAGCCTGGAAGCCGACGCCTGGACATTGCTGCGCGACGAGCCCGATTTCACGCCGCTTGAGTTCTCACAGCGTTTCGTCGCGAGGATTGACCGTGGAGGAGAGACCATTACCGGCGCGTGGGAGTCTCGTGGACCTGAAGGTGGGTGGCAGAAGGACTTCGACCTCGTTTACCGCAAGCTTCCACCGGAGGAGTGAGCCAGGGAGGAAGGTGATCCGCGTCAATCAGTTCTGACTGCAGATCCTTGCCCCTCGCGCCCTACCGGTAGGTCCCCGACCCACCCGGGCGACATTCCCGGCGTAAGCGAAGTCAGTCGACCGTCCAGCTCGAGCCGGATCGCAGCAGCGCGCCCACGTCGCCCAGGCCGCGCTTTTCTTGGGCCTGGGTGATCTGCTCGGCCATCTGGGTGCCGTACTCGGGGCGCTCCACGGCGCGGAACACGCCGATCGGCGTCGGCTCGTAAGGCCCGAGGGCGAGCCGCGACAACCGGAAGGCGAAGCCCGGGTCCGGGCGCGCCTCGTCGTGCACCAACACCGCGTCGAGCCCGACGTCGGCCACCGACACGACCTCGAGCTTCCCATCGGGGCGCTGGACGACACCGCGCTCCTCACCTTCGGGCCCGAAGACGATCGGCTGGCCGTCGCGCAGCGGGATCAGCATGGTGGAGCGGGCGTCCTTGGCGGTGATCTTCTCGAAGGCGCCGTCGTTGAACACGTTGCAGTTCTGCAGCACTTCGACGAACGCCGCGCCCTGGTGCTCGTGGGCCCGGCGGAAGGTCTCCTGCATGTGGGCGCGGTCCATGTCGTGGGTGCGGGCCACGAACGTCGCCTCCGCTCCGAGGGCGAGCGAGACCGGGTTGAACGGCGTGTCCACCGAACCGAACGGCGTCGACTTCGTGACCTTGGCCACCTCGGAGGTCGGCGAGTACTGCCCCTTGGTCAGCCCGTAGATCTGGTTGTTGAACATGATGATGTTCAAGCGCACGTTGCGGCGCAGCGCGTGGATCAGGTGGTTGCCGCCGATCGACAGGGCGTCGCCGTCCCCCGAGATCACCCACACGTCGAGGTCGGGCCGCGTCGTCGCCAGGCCCGTCGCGATGGCCGGCGCCCGACCGTGGATCGAGTGCATGCCGTAGGTGTTCATGTAGTACGGGAAGCGTGCCGCGCACCCGATGCCCGAGAGGAACACTGTGTTCTCCCGGCGCACGCCGAGGTCGGGCATGAGCATCTGGACCGCGGCCAGGATGGAGTAGTCCCCGCACCCCGGGCACCAGCGCACCTCCTGGTCACTGCTCCAGTCCTTGCGGGCGGTCACCGGCACGGCGGTGGCGACCGCGGTGGCCCCGGCGCCGTTGGCCGATCCGTTGGAACCGTTCACCGATCCGTTGGACTCGCTCATGACTTCCCTCCGAGCAGTGCCGTGATGGCGGCTTCGATCTCCCCGACGCGGAACGGCACGCCCTGCATCTTGGACATGGTCTGCGCGTCGACCAGGTACTCAGCCCGCAGCACCCGGCTGAGCTGGCCCAGGTTGATCTCGGGCACCAACACCTGGGTGTAACGGTGCAGCACCTCGCCGAGGTTCGACGGCAGTGGGTGCAGGTGGCGCAGGTGGACGTGGGCCGCCTTCATGCCGCGGGCCCGCACTCGCTTCACGCCCGCCAGCACGGCGGCGTAGGTCGAGCCCCAGCTGACGAGGAGCAGCTGGGCGTCCCCGGTCTCGTCGTTCACCTCGACCAGCGGGATGTCGGCGGCGATGCCGGCGATCTTGTCGCGCCGCAGGTGGACCATGCGCTCGTGGTTGACCCCCTCGTAGGAGACGTTGCCGCTGCCGTCCGCCTTCTCGAGGCCGCCGATGCGGTGCTCGAGTCCGGGCAGCCCCGGGGGCGCCCACGGCCGGGCCAGTGTCTCGGGGTCCCGGATATAGGGCCAGAAGGACGGCGTGCCGTCGTCGTCGACGTGGTTCGGCTCCGACGCGAAGTCCGGGTCGATCGGCTCGAGGGCGTCGAGGTCGGGCAGGCGCCACGGCTCGGCGCCGTTGGCGAGATACCCATCGGACAGCACGATGACCGGAGTGCGGTACTTGATGGCGATGCGGGTCGCCTCGATCGCGATGGCGAAACAGTCGCTCGGGTTCTGCGGGGCCAGGATCGGCAGCGGCGCCTCGCCGTGGCGCCCGTAGAGCGCGTGCAGCAGGTCGGCCTGCTCGGTCTTGGTCGGCAGGCCGGTCGAGGGGCCGCCCCGCTGGACGTCGACGACGATCAGCGGCAGCTCGAGGTTGATGGCGAGCCCGAGCGTCTCGGATTTGAGGTCGAGCCCGGGACCGCTCGTCGTGGTCACGCCCAGGGCACCCCCGAAGGACGCACCGAGGGCGGCGCCGATGCCGGCGATCTCGTCCTCGGCCTGGAAGGTGCGCACCCCGAACTCCTTGCGGCGGCTGAGCTCGTGCAAGATGTCCGAGGCCGGCGTGATCGGGTAGCTCCCGAGGAACAACGGCACCCCGGCCAGCCGCGTGGCTGCGATGAGGCCCCACGCCATCGCCTGGTTCCCCGTGACCTGGACGTACTCGCCCGGCTCGAACGTGGCCGGCTTGACCTCGTAGTTCGACTCGAACAGCTCGGCCGTCTCGCCGAAGTCGTAGCCGGCCCGGAAGGCCCGGGTGTTGGCGTCGATGACCTGCGGCTTGCCGCCGAAGCGCTCCGAGATCCACTCGATCGTCGGCTCGACCGGGCGCGTGTAGAGCCAGCTGATCAGGCCCAGGGCGAAGAAGTTCTTGGAGCGCTCGGCGTCGCGTGGCTTGACACCGGCCTCCTTGCACACCTCCTGGGTGATCGACGTCATCGGGACCTCGTACACCGTGTAGGCGGCGAGGGAGCCGTCGGTCAGCGGGTTGGCGGCGTAGCCGGCCTTGGCCAGGTCCCGCTCCTCGAACGAGTCGCTGTTGACGATGAGGACGGTCCCCTTGGCCATGAGGTCGACGTTCGCCTTCAGGGCGGCCGGGTTCATGGCCACGAGCACGTTCGGCGAGTCGCCCGGCGTCAAGATGTCGTGGTCCGAGATGTGCACCTGGAAGGCCGAGACGCCGTTCACGGT
>DASZLL010000015.1:0-3994 GCA_035552395.1 Acidimicrobiales bacterium | reverse complement strand
CACCGCTGTCGACGACTGGCGCCGGCGCCTCGGTCGAGTGGGGGTGTGGATCCCGCCGATCGCAGGTAGTGCGGAAGGTCGGCGGCAGATCGGAGCCCGGGTCGAGGAACACGGATTTGGCTCGCTCTGGGTCGGCGGCGGCAACACCGAGCCCGACGCCTTCGATCGACTGGCGTCGTACCTGGAGAGCACCGAGCATCTCGTCGTCGCAACCGGCATCGCCAACATCTGGAGCCGCGCGCCGGCGGACATGCGGGCCGGCACCGAGGGGCTCGCCCACAGGTTCCCCGGCCGTTTCGTCCTCGGCCTCGGCGTCAGCCACGCCCCTCTGGTCGAGTCCCTGGGTCGGGTGTACGAGCGCCCCCTGACCACCATGCGACGCTATCTGGAGGAGCTCGATCCCACCGGATCACCCGAAGACCCACCCAGGGTGATCGCCGCCCTCGGTCCTGCCATGCTCGCCTTGGCGCGGGATCGGACGGCCGGTGCCCACCCCTATCTGGTGCCGCCCCAGCACACCGCCACCGCTCGCCAGGAGCTCGGTACTGACCGCCTCCTGGTTCCCGAGCAGGCGGTCCTCCTCACGAGTGGGGCGCCCGCTCGCGGTGGAGCCCGCGCCTACCTCTCGCTCTACCTGGCCCTGCCGAACTACGTGTCGAACCTCCGGCGGCTCGGCTTCGGGCCGGATGATCTCGAGGACGGGGGCAGCGATCGGCTGGTCGACGAGCTCGTTGCCCACGGGGGTTCCGATGTCGTCTCGAGCCGCGTGCAGGCCCACCTGGACGCGGGAGCTGACCACGTCCTGCTTCAGCCCCTCGACACCAACGGGCGGGCGTCTCTCGACGGACTCGACGGCATTGCTCGGGCCCTCGCCGGCCGGCACGGTTGAACGCGGCGGCTACGGGCCCAGCCCGGAGGCCGGGAAGAAGAACGACAGGCACTGCCTGATCCCTCGTGTCCAGACCGGGAGCTCGTGCGCACCGGGGTTGACGGCGAGGCCGCTGTTCGGTTGCCCCACGCTTCGTCGCACAACGTTGCGGTTGGGCAAGGGTCGCTACCCCGAAAAGTGAACGCTGGTGAAATCCGCCATCGTGATCATGCACATCGTCGTGCCATGACCACGCTGGCTTAGTGTGGGGCCCTCGTGGTCAGTCGGCGCCTTTGAGCAGCTCGGGGAGGCGGGACCGCTGCAGCTTCCCCGTGCTCGTGAGCGGTAGCTGGTCCACGATGAACACGTCCTTGGGACACTTGTACGGCGCGAGGCGCGAGCGGGCGTACACGACGACGTCCTCCGCCGTTGCGGTGCCGACGACCGCGGCGCACACGCGCTGCCCCCAGCGCTCGTCGTCGAGACCGAACACGCCGACCTGTGCGATGCCTGGGTGGTCGGCCATGGCGCGCTCGATCTCCATCGGGTACACATTCACACCACCGGTGATGATGAGGTCGTCGCGGCGGCCGTCGAGGTACAGGTAGTCGTCGGCGTCGAGTCGGCCCAGGTCGCCGACTGTAAACACGCCGTATGCGCCCTCGTGCCGGGGCGGGCGCCAAGCGCGTGCTGTTTTCGCCGGGTCCCGCCAGTACTCGAAGCGGGCGTACGGCGGCACCTCACACCAGATCGTGCCGTCGTCGTCGGCCGTCAGCTCGCGGTGTCTGCGCGCCCGACCCACCGAGCCGCGATGGTGAAGCCAATCGGCGGCCGAGCACGCTGTGAATTGGCCCTCGGTCGAGCCATAGAACTCCCACACCCGATCGAGGCCAAACGCCTCGATGGCGGCATCTTTCAGCGACGGCGGACACGGGGCCCCGGCGTGGACCGCAAGGCGGAAGGAGCCGAGCGGTGGCAACTCGTCCAGGGCGAAGAGCCGCTGCAGGTGCGCCGGCACCATGAATGTGGTCGTGGGTCGATGCAACGCGATCGCCCTCGCCGCGGCCTGCGCGTCGAACGCGCCGAGGATCACCACGCTGCCCCCCGCCAGCAGCGTCCCGCCGCCGAAGCGGATGGCGACCGAGTGGTGGAACGGTGAGCACACGAGGTGTCGGTCGTTGTCGTCGAACTGCCAGAGGTCGGCCTCTTCGCCGACGAGCGCGGCGGCGTCGGCGTCATCGAGCAGCCCGGTCCACACGCCCTTGGGCTCCCCAGTTGTTCCAGACGTGTAGTGCATCGGTCGGCCCAGGGGGTGCGGCGCGAGATCGGTCGGCTCGCTCGAGGCGAGAAGCGCGAGGTCGGCGTCGTCGATCACGCGGACCGGCCCTGCGTCGTCGAGCAGCGCCACTCGCTCGTGGTCGAGCAAGCCCGCGTTGAGGAGCACGGGCACGATCCCGACCCGGAGGGCCCCAAGGATCCCCGACAACATCAATCCGCACGAGGTCGTCTGCAGCGCGACCCGGTCGCCGGCGCGCACACCGCCCGCAATGAGCCCGCCCGCGATGCGCCGCTGCTGGTCGGTCGACTCGGCCGCGGTCAGGATCTCCATGCGATGTTCACCGTCTCCAGTGCTCCGCGTCGCGCCACCAGGGACTCTTCCAGGCACCCCACCGCACACCGAAGCCCGAGTGCAGCCGACGAGGCGTCGCTCCAACAATAGGCGAGAGGGGGCCTACTTCGTCTCCGTCTGCATGTCGGCGAGGACGGCCAACTGCCCACAGCGACTGGCCGCGACATAGCCGAGCGAGCCCGCGCCGCGCCAGCGGCGGCTCACAGCTGGGCCGACTTGGAGATGACCTGGGCCAGATCGTTTAGGGCGACAGGGCTTCCACTGCTGGGATAGGGCGGTCGTCCACAACGGAGTCGGTAGTGGACTCTGGCTGCACCAGCTGGGATTGAGTGGCCAACTGACGCCGCCAGACGACGGTCGAGTACAGGTCGTAGCCCAGGAAGGCGACCCCCGAGAACAGGCCGGCGGCGATGGTGGCGGTAATGACGAGGTCGGTCACTGCATGTCCTTTTCTCGGTCTGAAGCCCCCTCCGCGGCCGGAATGCTTAACCCAACGCCGCCGAGATGGTCAAAAGGAGAAGGGCCCTGGCTTCGGCAGGCTTCGGCTCCTTCTCCCGCCGGAGGGAGCACCGCTCATATTCCAACGACGCCCCGATCGGCTCCATGTGGGCCGCTCCGTCAGAGGTCCGTTCGAGGTCCCGGCGGGACTGAGGCGGCTGAGACCCCACCACTCCCCCACCTCCGATACTCATGTCCTTGGCTGCACGGGCGCGGCTCGCGGGGCACCCCCTGTCGGGCTCAGCGCTACATAGCGGCCCGCGCCGACCTCATCTGTGGTGTTGCAGGTGCTGGTTGAGCCGCGCTGCTTGGCGCGTCTGATGGTCGCGTTCTGCGAGGTTGGGTGCGTTGCGAGCTGCATCGGCATAAAGGCGAGCAGCGAGTTCGAGATCGCCGCTCCTTTCGTGGAGGTACGCGGCGACCGCTTCGCGCCGCGGGACGTCGTCGACCTCGGCCAGTGCTGCCAGTCCTGCGGGCGCGCCGTCGGCCTCGCCGACTGCGACCGCACGGTTGAGCCGGACAATCGAAGTGTCGGCGAACCGGAGTAGCTCGTCGTACCACTCCACGATCTGGACCCAGTCGGTCTCCTCGACACGCGGCGCGTCGGCATGGAGCGCGGCGATCGCCGCTTGCGCCTGGTATTCGCCGAGCTGATCGCGCGCGAGCGCAGCTTGGGCGATGTCGATTCCCTCGGCGATGAGCCCTGTGTCCCACTGGCTGCGGTCCTGATCGGCGAGAGGCACGATTCTTCCGTCCGGTCCGGTGCGGCTGCGGCGGCGGGCATGGTGTAGGAGCATCAGGGCGAGCAAGCCGTGGACCTCGGGGTCGTCCACCAGGGCAGCCAGCTGCCGGGTCAATCGGATCGCCTCGGCCGCGAGATCGATGTCGTCGGAATAGCCCTCGTTGAAGACGAGGTACAGCACCCGCATCACCGTGCTCACGTCGCCGGGACGATCGACACCGGCCCGACTGACCACGCGCTTGGCGCGGCTGATGCG
>DASZLL010000014.1:0-2360 GCA_035552395.1 Acidimicrobiales bacterium | reverse complement strand
GCCAAGATGACAACGAGCACCGCGCCGCCGACGATGGCGAGGATCCGCCGGCGCCGGCGCAGCTGGGCCCGCCGACGCTCCCGTCGCTCGAGCCGGTGTTCCTCGGGTTCCTCGGAAACCGGGAGTGGGCCGGACCGATCTGCTTCGTCGCCGGCCTCCGGGCCGCCGTTCACGCGCGGTCCAGCCACGCTTGGAGCAACACCATGGCGGCCGCGCTGTCGATCACCCGACGTGCGGCCTTGCCCTTGCGGCCTGCGGCGGTAAGGGAGCGCTGCGCCTCGACGGTCGTGAAGCGCTCGTCGGCCGTCTCGACGGCGATGCCGAGCGGTTCGAGCGCCGCCCGCAGCGCGTCGGCCTCCTCGAGGGCGGCCCGGGCCGCCGGTCCCGCTGCACCGGAGAGGCTCAGGGGCAGGCCCACAACGACGACCGCGGCCTCGACCTCGCACACGGCCTCGACGATGGCGACGCGATCACGAGCCGGGTCGCCGCTGCGCTCGATCGAACCCCAGGGGCTCGCGATCGTCCGCCCGCTGTCGCTGAAGGCCACGCCGATGCGACGAGACCCGAGGTCGAGGGCGGCCGCGCGGCCCGACCGGCCTACGCCCGCGTCTGTCCGCCCGGAATGCGGTGGCACCCCGCTCACTCGGACTCGGAGAGGAGACGCCGCGCCTCGGCCAGGGCGTCGTCGAGGCGCGCCGGGTCCTTGCCCCCGGCGAGCGCCGACGGTGATCCCGGGCGGCCGCCGCCCCCACCGCCCACGATGGGTCCCAGCGTCTTGACCAGGTCCACCGCATCGGGCGACCCGGTCGTGGCCACGGCGATGGACACCTTGGACCCGTCTGCCGTGCCGCCGAGCACGACGGCACGCATGCCGTCGTGGCGCAGGACCGCCTCGGCCAGCGCCTGGAGCTCCTTGCCCTCGACCTTGTCGCGCCGGGCGACGACCACCCCGTTCTCGGCGCCCTGGGCGGCGAGCGTCTTCGCCTCGGCCTCGCTCGACTGCTGGCGCAACGCCGAGAGCTCCTTCTCCGTGTCGCGCTGGCGGTCCGAGAGACGGCCGATAGCGGCCAGCACGTCGTCGGGCTCGGTGCGCAACGCGTCCGCCGCGGCCCGGACCAGCTTCTCGCGCTCGACGGCCCGCTGCATGGCGACGCGCCCGGTCACCGCGAAGATGCGGCGCGTGTTCGAGCCGATGGAGCCCTCCGAGAGCAGGGTGATCGGGCCGATCTGGCCCAGCGAGTCGACGTGGGTGCCGCCGCAGAACTCGAGCGAGGTGGGCCCCGACCGCACGACGCGCACCGACGAGCCGTACTTGTCGCCGAAGAAGGCGATGGCGCCCATCTTCTCGGCGTCCTCGCGCGTGGTCTCGACCGTCTCGACGGGGACGTCGGTCAGGACGGCCTCGTTGGCCAGCGCGAAGACCTCCTCCAGCTCGGCCGGCGTGGGCTGGGAATGGTGGGAGAAGTCGAAACGCAGGTACTCGGGCCCGACCAGGGATCCCTGCTGGCGTACGTGATCGCCGAGGACGGTCCGCAGGGCGGAGTGGAGGAGGTGCGTCGCCGTGTGGTTGCGCCGGATCGCTTCGCGGCGATCTCCGTCGATGGTCGCCAGCGCGTCCTGGCCCGCTACGAATTCGCCGTCGAGGCGCGCCCTGTGCACGACCAGGCCGGGGACCACCTGCTGGGTGTCGTAGACGTCGGCGATGCCGCTCTCGGTCACGATCGTGCCGGTGTCGCCGATCTGGCCGCCGCTCTCGGCGTAAAAGGGCGTCCGGTCCAAGACGATCTCCACGGTTGGCTGGCCGTTGCCGTTGCCGGTCTCGTCGGTGGCGTCGCCGTCCATCCGCTCGAGCACGGCGACGACTCGGGCCGGCACCTCGTAGTTCTCCAGGCCGCGGCCGACGAAGGGCGTGGCGCCCTCTTGTTCGAGGAGCGCCCGGTAGGACGACTCGTCGCCGGCCCGGGCCGACTTGGCCGCGGCACGGGCCCGCTCGCGTTGCTCGGCCATGGCGGCGTCGAACCCCGCCCGGTCGACCTCCACGCCGGCGTCGCGGGCCAGTTCTTCGGTCAGCTCGACGGGGAAGCCGTGGGTGTCGTGCAGCGTGAAGGCCACGTCGCCGCCGAGCACCTTGGTGCCCGTCGCGATCGCCTCTTCGAGGCGGCCGAGGCCGGCGCGCAGGGTGCGGTCGAAGCCGGCCTCCTCGCGGGCGATGACGTTGACGATGAGATCGTGCTGGCGCACCAGCTCGGGGTGGGCCTCGCCGAGCACCTCGGTCGCCGCCTGGACGAGCGGGGGCCCGATGGGCTTGTCGACGCCGGCGCGGCGGGCGGCCAGGACGGCGCGGCGCACGACGCGGCGCA
>DASZLL010000013.1:0-15564 GCA_035552395.1 Acidimicrobiales bacterium | reverse complement strand
CGACTGCGCCGAGGTGTGGGAGGCCGTGGTGAAGGCCGAGGCCGAGCTGGGGCACACCGGTCGGGTGCTGCTCCGGCCGAGCGGCACAGAGCCACTGGTGCGGGTGATGGTCGAGGCCCCGGTGGAAGCCCAGGCCAACGCCGTGGCGGCCCAGCTCGCGGGGGTCGTCGAGGCAGCGCTCGGGCAAATGGATCCGCAGCCCCCCAGGTAGCCTGGGACGATTATGTGCGGCATTATCGGCGTCACCGGCGAGGCCGACGCGCTGCCCCTCCTCCTCGCTGCGCTGCACCAGCTCGAGTACCGCGGCTACGACTCGGCCGGCGTGGCGCTGGTGGCCGACGGCGAGGTCTGGCGGGCCCGCGCCGCCAGCGGCACGACGTCGGTCGCCGCCCTGGCCGACCGTACGGCCGACGCGCCCCACGGCCACGCGGCCGCCATCGGGCACACCCGCTGGGCCACCCACGGCGGCCCCACCGAGCAGAACGCCCACCCGCACCTGGACTGCACGGGCCGGCTCGCCCTGATCCACAACGGGATCATCGAGAACCACGCCGAGCTGCGCGCCGAGCTCGAGACCGAGGGTCACACCTTCGTGTCGTCGACCGACACCGAGGTCATGGTGCACTTGATCGAGGAGGGCATGGCCGGTGGCCTGTCGTTGGCCGAGGCGACCCGCTCCGTCCTGCGCCGACTGCGCGGCTCATTCTCCGTGGCGGTGATCTCCGCCGACGAGCCCGACACCATCGTCGCCGCCCGCCGTCTGACCCCGCTCGTCCTCGGGCTCCACGAAGGGAAGGCGTTCTTGGCTTCGGACATCCCGGCGCTCATCGGGCACACGCGGCGCGTCTTCACCCTCGACGACGACCAGCTGGCCGTGCTCACGCCGGGCGCGTTGTCGGTGACGACCCTCGACGGGGAGCCGGTCGAACCCGAGGAACGGACGATCACCTGGGACCTCGAGGCGGCGCAAAAGGGCGGCTACGAGGACTTCATGTCCAAGGAGATCCACGAGCAGCCCGATGCCATCGCCAACACGTTGCTCGAGCGCCACGCTCTCGTCGGCGCCGTGGCGCTCGACGAGATCCGCATCTCAGACGATGCCCTGGGCGCGATCGACAAGGTCTTCATCGTCGCCTGCGGCTCCAGCTACCACGCCGCCCTGGTGGCCAAGTACGCCATTGAGCAGTGGGCGAAGCTGCCGGTGGAGGTCGACATCGCCTCCGAGTTCCGTTACCGCGACCCCGTAGTGAACGAGCGCACCCTTTTCGTGGGCGTCTCCCAGTCGGGCGAGACCCTCGATACGTCAGAGGCCCAACGCGAGGCGGCGCGCCGCGGCGCCAAGGTGCTCGTGGTGTCCAACGTCGTCGACTCCTCCATGGCCCGCGCCGCCGACGGCGTCCTCTACACCAGAGCCGGACCCGAAATCGGCGTGGCGTCGACGAAGTGCCACCTGGCGCAGATCGTGGCGCTCGAGGTGCTCGGCCTGTACCTGGCCCAGGTCCAGGGTTCGCTGCCGGCGCCCGAGATCAACCGCGTGCTCAACGCGATGGAAACACTGCCGGGGCTCGTGACCACGGCCCTCGGGCGGGCGGGCGACGTCGACGACGTCGCCGCCAAACTGACCGACGCCCGCGACTTCTTCTTCCTCGGGCGCCACGTCGGCTTCCCGGTGGCGCTGGAGGGCGCGCTCAAGCTGAAGGAGCTGGCGTACCTGCGGGCCGAGGGCTATCCCGCCGGTGAGCTCAAGCACGGGCCGATCGCGCTCATCGAGCCCGGCACGGTTGTCGTGGGCATCGCCACGCGCAACCCGCTGTGGGAGAAGATGCTCTCCAACGTCGCCGAGGTGCGCAGTCGCGGCGCGACGGTGGTCCTGCTGGCCAACGACGGCGACGAGGAGTCGGCCGCGGCGGCCGACCACGTGTTGTGGGTGCCACCGACGGAACCGCTGCTCTCCCCGGTGGTGGGAGTCGTCCCGCTGCAACAACTGGCCTACCGCTTGGCCCGCCTGCACGGCCATGACCCGGACCGCCCGCGCAACCTGGCCAAGACGGTGACGGTCGAGTGAGCACCGTTGGCGCGGTGGGCGTTGGCGCCGGCATCGTCGGGGTCGGCGTCGACGCCGTGAGCGTGGAGCGCTTCCGGCGCCTGCTCGAGCGGCGCCCGCGCTTTGCGGCCCGCTGCTTTACCGAAGCCGAGCAGTCTGACTGCAATGGGTCGGCCGACCGGGCCCAGAGCCTGGCGGCGCGCTTCGCGGCCAAGGAGGCCGTGATGAAGGCGCTCGGCACCGGCATCGGTGGCTTTGCGCTGACCGATGTCGAGGTGCGGCGGACCGGGGGAAAGGACGCCACCCGCCACGCGCCGTTCTTGGTGCTGCACGGCACAGCCGCCGAGCTGGCCGGCACCCATGGCGCCGGTCGGCTCCACCTGTCGCTCACGCACACCGACGACGTGGCCATCGCCTTCGTGGTGGCCGAGCAGGGCGGGCCGGCCGGGTGTGCCGCATGCGCGCCGTCCTGACCCGCGACGAGATGCGGGCCGCCGACGCGGCCGCGCTCGAAACGGTCTCGCACGAGACCTTGGTGCAACGCGCCGGCACCGCGGTGGCCTTCGCCGCCCTGCGGATGCTCGGAGGGGCGTACGGACGCCGGGTCGTCGTGGTGGTGGGCAAGGGCAGCAACGGCGCGGACGGGCGGGTGGCCGCCGGCGTGCTGGCCCGGCGCGGGGCCCGGGTGCACATGCTCGAAGCCGAAGCGGCCGGCGCGGGGATCGCGTTGCCGGCGTGCGACCTCGTGATCGACGCCGCTTACGGCACGGGCTTCCGCGGCCGCTACGACGCGCCCCGGGTCCCGGCGGGCGCGGCGGTCCTCGCCATCGACATCCCCTCGGGCGTGGACGCCGACACCGGGGAGGCCCCGGGTGACGCCGTGGAGGCGGGCCGCACGGTGACCTTTGCGGCGCTCAAGCCCGGGCTCCTCCAGGGCGACGGTCCGGCACTGAGCGGCACGGTCGAGGTCGTCGACATTGGGATCGGATTTCCGACCCCGCAGGCCGCACTCGTGGAGGACGCCGATCTCGGCGCACTGGTGCCGGCGCGCCCGCGCGGGGTGAACAAGTGGACGAACGCGGTGGGCGTCGCGGCGGGCTCGGCCGGCATGGAGGGATCGGCGGTGCTGTGTTCCCGTGGGGCCATGGCGGCGGGCTCGGGCATGATCCGGCTCGGCTCGCCCGGTGACCCGACGGCGGCCTGGCCGACCGAAGCGGTGCGGATGCACCTGCCGGCCCAGGGCTGGTCCGGCGCCTTCTTGGAGGCGACGGCGAAGTGCAAGTCGATTGTGATCGGCCCGGGCCTCGGGACCGGTGCTGCGGTGGCCGAGGAGATCCGCGCCGTGGTGGCTGGCGCGCCGGTGCCTCTCGTGATTGACGCCGACGCGCTGACCGCGCTCGGCGATACGGCGTCGGCGCGCACGCTGCTCGACAAGCGCAGCGCGCCGAGCATCCTCACGCCCCACGACGGCGAGTACGCCCGCGTGGCCGGATCGGCACCAGCGGGAGACCGGCTCTTGGCGGCGCGCCAGCTCGCCGACGCCGTCGGCGCCGTCGTCCTGCTCAAGGGCCCGCTCACCGCGGTGGCCCGCCCGGGTCCCGGCGCGCCCGGTGTGCTGCTGGCGGATGCGGGTGGCCCTGCTTTGGCCACGGCCGGAAGCGGCGACGTGCTGTCCGGCCTTATCGGCGCGTTCTTGGCCCGCGGCGTCGCGGCGCACGAGGCGGCGGCTCTCGCTGCGCACGCGCACGGTCGGGCGGCGTCGCTCGGCCCTGCCGAAGGCCTGGTGGCCGGGGACCTGCCGGCGCTGGTGGCGCAGTTCTTGTCTGACCTGGCCGAGGCCGAGGCCGAGGCCCATGGCTGACAGCGCACCGGTCCGGGCGGTGCATGCATTGCCCGACGCCGACGAGCCCGGTGACGAGGTGACGATGGCCCAGGGTCGCTCGCGTCCGGCGTGGGCGGAGATCGACCTGGCCGCCGTGGCGCACAACGCGCGGGTGCTGGCCCGCCTGGCCGCGCCGGCGCAGCTGTGCGCGGTCGTGAAGGCCCACGGCTATGGCCACGGCGGCCCGGCGGTCGCCCGCGCCGCGCTGGCCGGCGGCGCGCAACGGCTGGCGGTCGCGCTGGTGGACGAGGGGGTGGAGCTGCGTCAGCACGGGGTCGCCGCGCCGGTCCTCCTGCTGAGCGAGTGCGGGCCCGACGCGGTCGAGACCGCGCTGGCCTACGGGCTCACGCCGACGCTGTACTCGAGCGAGAGCATCGCCGCCTTCGCCGCTGCGGGGCGCGCCGCGGGCCACGATGTGCCGGTCCACCTCAAGGTCGACACCGGCATGCACCGCGTGGGTGCGGCGCCGGGGGACCTCGTCGCGTTGGCGGGGACGATCGTCAGCGATCCCTGGCTCCAGCTCGAAGGCGTGTGGACCCACTTGCCTGTGGCCGACGGTGAAGCGGCTGAGGACCGCTCGTACACCGAGGGCCAGCTCGATCTCTTCGACCGCCTGGTGGCGGAGCTGGCGGCCGCGGGCATCGAGGCACCGCTGGTGCATGCGGCCAACACGGCCGGGGCGGTCGCGTTCCCCCGCTCGCGACACGACATGGTGCGCTGCGGGATCGGCCTGTACGGCTACCTGCCCGGCGTCACCGTGCGGCGCGCCTTCGAAGAGCAAGCGGCGGGAGAGACGCTGCGGCCGGCGATGGCGCTCAAGGCGCGCGTCGTGACGACGCGCGAGCTCGAGGCGGGGGAGCGCCCCTCCTACGGCCGCCTCCGTCCTCTGGCGGCGCGCTCGGTCGTGGCCACCGTGCCCATTGGCTACGCCGACGGCGTGCCCCGCAGCCTGTTCGACGCGGGCTACGAGGTCCTGATCGGCGGTGTCCGCCGGCCGCTCGCCGGCGCGGTGACGATGGACCAGATCATGGTCGACTGCGGCGACGACACCTCCGTGCAATCCGGCGACGAGGTGGTCCTCCTCGGCACGCAGGGCGACGAGACCATCACCGCAGACGACTGGGCCGACATGCTCGGGACGATCAGTTACGAGGTGGTGTGCGGCGTCGGGCCGCGCATGCCGCGCACCTTGGTCAACCGCCCCGCCGGCGGTGACTGACGCCGATCAGCTCGAGCGGCTGCGCGTCACCGCGTCGACCTGCACGCTGTGCCCCCTGGCCGAGGGGCGCACCCAGGTCGTCTTCGGGGTGGGCAATCCGTTCGCCGACCTGCTCTTCGTGGGCGAGGGGCCCGGTCGGGAGGAGGACCTGGCGGGCGAGCCCTTCGTCGGGCGCTCGGGCAAGCTGCTCGACCGCCTCATGTGGGAGGAGATTGGGCTCACCCGCGCCGAGTGCTACATCGCGAACGTCGTAAAGTGCCGCCCGCCGAACAACCGCGACCCCGCGCCCAACGAGATCGAGGCCTGCCGGCCCTATCTGACCGAGCAGATCGAGCTGATCGCCCCCAAGGTCATCGTGACCTTGGGCAACTTCTCGACCAAGTTGCTGCTCGAGACCACCCGTGGCATCCGCGAGCTGCGCGGGCAGGTCTTCGAGCGCAGCAACGCCCGGCTGGTGCCGACCTACCACCCGGCGTATGTGCTGCGCGCCGGCGGCGAGGCCATGGCCGAGATGCGGGCCGACCTCGTCCGGGCCAAGCGCCTCATGGCGCCGGGTGCGCCGTGAGCTGGCCGCGCGAGACGACGACCGGTTCGGCCGATGCGACCAGGGCGCTCGCCGCCGGGCTGGCCTCGCTCTGCTCGGCCGGCGACGTCGTGCTCCTGGTCGGCGACCTCGGCGCCGGCAAGACCGTGTTCGCCCAGGGCTTCGCCGCTGCCCTGGGGGTCGCCGGGCCGGTAACCAGCCCGACGTTCGCCCTCGTGCGGCACTATCGCTGCGGGGCCGACAGCCCGGTGCGGTCCCTCATCCACGCCGACGTGTACCGCACCGGCTCCGCGGCCGAGGTGGTCGACCTGGCGCTGGCCGAACTGGTGGAAGAGGACGCCGTCGCCGTGATCGAGTGGGGCGAACTGGCCGCGCCGGCGTTGGGCGCGAGCGCCCTCGAGGTCACGCTCCTCGCGCCCGATCCGGTGGCGGCCCCTGAGGCGCGCGCGGTCTCGGTGGTGGGCCGCGGGTCGTGGTCGGGCCGGTCGGACGAAATAGCGGCGGTGCTCGAGCCCTCGGCCGGGCGGGGGGCGCGGTGAAGACGGCAGCGACGGACCTCGCCGTGGTGGCGATAGAGACGGCTACCGAGACCGTCGGCGTCGCCGTGCGTGCGCCCGGTGGGGTGGTGGCCGAGTTCGCGCTGACCGGGCGCCGGCGCCACGTCGAGACGCTGACGCCGGCGCTCGAGCATCTGCTGGGTCAGGTCGGACTCGTCGCCGGCGACCTGGGGCTGGTGGTGGTCGACGTCGGCCCGGGTCTGTTCACCGGGCTCCGGGTAGGCGTGGCCGCGGCCAAGGGCCTGGCCCAGTCGTTGGGTCTCGGCGTGCTCTGCGCCACCAGCCTCGACGTACTCAGCGCAGCGGCGGCGGATTATGGCCACTCCGGGCTGGTGCTGGCCTGCGTCGACGCCCGGCGCGGGGAGGTTTTCGCGTCGGTCCGCCAGCTGGACCAGCCGGACGAGGGAGGTGTGACGGTGGCGGAGCCGGTCGCCCCGGCGCTGTTCGCGCCGTCCGAGCTGGCCACCACCGTGCGCGGCCTGGGGGGCGTGCCGGTGTGCGCCGTGGGCGACGGGGCGCAGCGCTATGGCGAGACCCTCGCAACGGTCCCCGGCGTGAGCGTCGTGGCGCCCGCGCTGTCCTATCCGCCACCGACCTCGCTCCTGCGCCTCGGGCTGGCTCGACTCGAACGAGGAGAATCGCCAGTCGACGCAGCGTCGGTCGTTCCAATTTATATGCGTGAGGCGGACGCAAAGAGCAACTTTGCCCAGGCGCGGGCCTGAGGTCGAACCGGCGAGATGCGAATCGAGAAGCTGAAGCGTCGCGACCTGCGCAAACTTCTGCCCATTGAGAGCCTGGTCTTCCCCGAACCGTGGTCGCCGGAGGTCTTCAACTCCGAGCTAGCCATGCGTAAGGGGCGCCTCTACCGGGCGGCCTGGGACGGCGATGACTTGGCGGGCTATATCGGCTTCCTCATCGTCGACGAGGAGGCGCACATGACAACCATCGCCACGGCGCCGCCCTACCAGCGCAGCGGGCTGGCCATCACCATGATCGTCGACGCCATGCGGTCGCTGCTCGAGAGCGGTGTCAAGCACATCTCGCTCGAGGTCGCGGCCAACAACAAGCCGGCCCAGTCGCTGTACCGGCGTTTCGGCTTCGCCCCCGTGGGGGTGCGCAAGAACTACTACCCGGTGACCGGCCAGGACGCGCTCGTCATGTGGCTCTACGACATCGACTCCGAAGAGTACGCGCGCCGGCTGGACGAACTGGCGGGCGCCGGCTACGAGCTCGAGCAAGGGCGCGCCTCGTAGGTCCCTGGGGCGAGCAGTGCGCTGTGCCGCGTTACAGCACGGGCGAGCCGACCGCCTCGATCTGAATATCGATCCGTGCGCTGGCGGCGGCGCGCCGCGCGGTCACGCCGAAGGCGCGCCGGTCGACCGATGCCGTGCCCCGAAAGCCGACCAGCCCAGCCTCGAGCGCCGAGGAGGTCACGGTCAGGACGCTCGGCTGCACCTGGCCGTGGACGGACAAGAGCCCGTGGACCGCATAGGCGCCGTCGGGCCGGATCACCACCTCGGTCGAGTCGAACTCGATGGTCGGGTAGGTGGCGACGTCAAGCAGCTTGGCGGCGTGCTTGACGTGCTCATCGCGCAGGCGCATCGGCGTCGTGAACGTGTCGGCGGCCAGGACGGCGTTGAGCCTGGAGTGCTCCAGCGGGTTCGTCACGGTGAAGGAGCCCGAGGTGAGCTGCATGGAGCCCCGGATGGTGAACAGCCCCAGCTTCTTGGCCGAGAACGCGACCGTGGTGAGCTCGGGGAGAAGACGGTAGTCGCCGGTCGGAATGGGCATTGGAGGGCTTACGGCGAACGGCCTCGCCGGCCCAGCTGTGTCGGTGTGTTCCATCGTCATGGGGTGCCTCTCCTCTCGATGGGTCATCGTCGACCCCACGACACAAGGACACGGTGGCGGCGTGAAACGTGACAGGCCGCCCGGTTCCGGAGCCGACTCAGGCCGCTGCAACCGGTAGAACCAGTGACGAGGAACGTCGAGGGGTGACCAGGAGAAAGGACGTCCGATGGCAGACCTCGAGAAGGTTTCCCGGTTGGCCGAGGGGGACCGCTATCTGGCCGTGTTCACCGTCGGCCGCGCCGACGGCTCGGTGCACGCGTCGGTCGTCAATGCCGGCCCGATGGTCGACCCGGTCGATGGGTCGCCTGGGGTCGCAGCCGTCGTTGCCGGGGCCAGCCGCAAGCTGACATTGCTGCGGCGAACCGGGCGCGCCACCGTCGTGTTCAAGGTGGGGTGGGACTGGGCCGCGGTCTCCGGCTCGGTTCGCCTGATCGGCCCGGACGACGGCGCCGAGTACGGGCTCAACGTGCCCGCCACCCTGCGATCGGTGTTTCAGGCGGCCGGGGGCACCCACGACGACTGGGACGAGTTCGACCGGGTCATGGCCGCGCAACGCCGCTGTGGCGTGTTCGTCCACGCCGACGCCGTCACCTCCAACGCCGGGTCGTCGTGACGCGTCGGGTCGTGGCCGGCCGCCCGTAGGGTGAGCCTCGAGTCATCGGGGCCGCCGGCCCGAGGAGAGGAGCACCACATGGATTCCATCGCGCTCGGGACGCAGGGCCTCCAGGTGTCGCGCCAGGGGCTGGGCTGCATGGGGATGTCGGACTTCTACGGGCCTCGCGACGATGCCGAGTCGATGGCCACGATCCACCGGGCCCTCGAGCTCGGGGTGACCTTCTTCGACACGTCGGACATGTACGGGCCGTACACGAACGAGGTATTGGTGGGCGAGGCGCTGGCCGGCCACCGCGCCGAGGCGGTGATCGCCACCAAGTTCGGCATCGTGCGCAATCCGGACGAACCGACCAAGCGCGCCGTCAACGGCCGCCCCGAGTACGTCCGTGAGGCGTGCGACGGATCCCTCTCCCGGCTGGGCGTGGACCACATCGACCTCTACTACCAGCACCGGGTCGACCCCGAGACCCCAATCGAAGAGACGGTGGGCGCCATGGCCGACCTGGTGGCGCAGGGGAAGGTCCGCTACCTCGGGCTGTCCGAGGCGGCGCCCGCCACCATCCGGCGCGCCCACGCCGTACACCCCATCTCCGCGTTGCAGACCGAGTACTCCGTGTGGTCGCGCGACCCCGAACGCGACATCCTGCCGACGCTGCGCGAGCTCGGCATCGGCTTCGTCCCCTACAGCCCGCTCGGGCGTGGGTTCTTGACCGGGACACTGCGCTCACTCGACGACCTGGACGAGGCGGATTTCCGCCGGTACCAGCCGCGGTTCCAGGGCGACAACCTGGCCGCCAACATCGCCATCGTCGAAGTGGTCGACCAGCTGGCCCAGGCCAAGGGCTGCACGCCCGGCCAGATCGCGCTGGCCTTCGTGCATGCCACCGGCCGCGACGTGGCGCCGATCCCGGGCACGAAGCACCGCGGGTTCCTCGAGGAGAACGTCGCCGCGCTCGACGTCGAGGTGACCGAGGAGGACCTCGCCGTCCTCGACAAGGTGGCGCCGGCCCAAGGCGACCGCTACGCCGACATGTCCCCGGTGAATCGCTGAATCGCTAGCCCGGTCCGCCCACGGCGCTCGCCGCCGCCGCGTCGCGAGCGCCGCAGAGTGCCTCGAGGGCCGCGCTGATCTCATCGAGCGGTTGGCTCGCCGCGATCTGTTCTTGCAGTGTCTGCGCCCGGGCGCGGTAGGTCGGATCCTTCAGCACCGTGCGCACGGCACGCGCCACCATGGCGGGCGAAGGTCGCCCCGTACGCAGGTTCACGCCGGTGCCGGACCACTGCACCCGCGCCGCCACCTCCGGCTTGTCCTCGCTGTCGCCGGCGACGACGAGCGGGACACCGTTGGCCAACGCCTGCTGCACCCCGCCGTAGCCCCCGTTCGTCACCATCACGTCGACATGGGGGAGCAGGCGGTCGTGGGGGATGAAGCGCTCGAGGCGCACGTTGGCGGGCAGGCCCGGCCGCAGCGGCTCGGGGTCGGGCCCGCCGGTCGTCGCTACCACCAACAGGTCGTGGCGCGCCAGCGCGCGCGTCGTGAGTAACAGCAGCCGGTCCAGGTCGGCGTTGTCGAGGGTGCCTTGGGTCACGTGCACGACCGGGCGCCCCGCGCCGAGCTCGTCCCACCACGAGGGCTCTGCGAAGTCAGACGTCGGTCGGGCGAGGATCGGGCCGACGAAGCGCACCGAGGGCGCCAGGTCCGAACGCGGGTATTCGAAGCCCGCCACCGTGGCCTGCAGGTACGCGTCGACCACCTTGGGCTGCAGGTCGATGAAGTAACCCGGGAAGCGCGTTGACACGCCGGCCTCGGCGAGGCGGTGCCGGGCGAAGCGCTGGATGTCGGCCAGGGCGCCGTGCTCGGTGGCCCAGTTCAATACGCGGTTGCGCGCCCGCGCCAGCGGGCCCTTCCCCGGTTGGAAGGCGACACCGAAGGGAGCCGTGTCACGGCTGCACGACGCATAGGGCATCACCCCGACGCACGCGAGGACCGGTCGGTCCTGGCGCCGGCCGAGGGCGAGTGGGATGGCGCCGAGAAACATGGCGTCGACCACGATCCCGTCGGTCGGCCGCTCCCCCAGGATGGCTTGGAGGTCGCGGTACTGCCCGGGGATCGGCCCGATGAAGATGCGCCGCAGGTCGTCCTTCACCCCGCGCACGCCGCGTTTGGACGACGACTCGCGTTCGGGGTTCGCCACCATGAGGTCGTGGGCGTCGGACTCCTCGGCGAAGGGGACGAACGACGCGCCCGTCGCGGCCACCTTGTCCCGGTAGTGCGTCGTGGTGAAGAAGACGACGTCGTGCCCCTCGACCACCAGCCGGCGCGCCAGCGCCAGCAAGGGTGCGGTGTGTCCCTGCGCCGGTGTCGTGCACAGCACGTAGCGCCGGCGAACGGTCGCCGGGGATCTCCCGACGCCTCCAGCGGTGGTCACGTCGCGACGATGACACCGCTCCACGGCGCCAGCGCGAGCGCGCCCTCGACGAACGCGCCCTCGAAGTCCGCCTCGGTGGTCAAGGTGATGGCGCCGCCCACCACCTCAAAGGTGGCCGGGACATCGGCCATGTTGAGCAGCACCTGGGTTCCCGAGCCGCGCTGGTAGGCCCAGGTGCCCTCGGGCGAGGGCAGCGACCGGTACGACCCGACGGCCAGGTCGTCGCTCGCTCGTCGCGTCGCGATGACGTGGCGGGTGAATTCGAGCACCGAGGTCGGGTCGCCCTCCTGGTCCGCCACGTTGCAAACGGCAGGGTCCGCCATGGGCAGCCAGGGCTGTACCCCCGGTTGGGTGAACCCGCCACCGGGCCCGCCGTGCCACGGCATCGGCGTGCGCTCGGGGTCGCGCCCGGCGTAGGGGAAGAAGCGGATGCCGACCGGGTCGAGCATCTGCTCCTTTTTGAGCACGCCGTCGACTTGGCCGATCTCGTCGCCCTGATAGAGGAACGGCGTCCCGCGCAGCGTCAGCATCATCAGCAGCGCGAGCTTCGCCTTGGCCGGATCCCCGTCGGCCCAGCGGGTCGAGAGGCGAGAGAAGTCGTGGTTCGAAGCGTGCCAGGTGGGCCACGCGCCCTCGGGCAACAGGGCCTCGGTGCCCTCGACCACGGCGCGCAGCGCGGCGGCCTCGAACGGCGCGTGCATGAACTGGAAGTTGAAGCCCCCGTGCAGCTCGTCGCGGCCGGATCCGTAGAACTGAGCCAGGCGCTCGAGCGTCTCCACATTGGTCTCGCCGATGAGCAGGCGCTCGGTCTCGTAGGACCCGGCGATCGTGCGCCAGTGCTGCAAGATGTCGTGGGCCTCGGGCCGGTCGGTGTTGTAGACGTAGCGCACGCCCATGAACTGCTGCTCGATGGGGTCGTCCTCCGTCGCCGGCGGGTTGTCCCGCAGCTGCTTGTCCTTGATCATCATGTTGCAGACGTCGATCCGGAAGCCGGCAACGCCGCGGTCCCACCAGAAGCGGATGATGTCGTCGAACTCGCGGCGCACGTCGTCGCTCCACCAGTTGAGGTCGGGCTGTCCCGCCTCGAAGTTGTGGAGGTAGTACTGCCCGCTCGCTTCGTCGAGCTCCCAGGCCGGCCCGCCGAAGATGCTCACCCAGTTGTTCGGCGGGTTGCCGTCGGGTTTGGGGTCAGCCCACACGTAGTAGTCACGACGGGCCGACTCGCGGCCGCTGCGGGCGTCGACGAACCACTGGTGCTGATCGCTCGTGTGGTTCGGCACCAGATCCATCAGGATCCGGATGCCGCGTCGTTCCGCCTCGCGGACCAGCGTGTCGAGGTCATCGAGGGTGCCGTAGTCCGGGTCGATGTCGCGATAGTCCGAGACGTCGTACCCCCAGTCCCTGTCGGGCGAGCAGGTCACCGGTGAGAGCCAGACACCACTCACGCCGAGGCGCTGCAGGTGGTCGAGCTTGGAGATGATGCCGGGGAGGTCGCCGACGCCGTCGCCATTGGAGTCGGCGTAGGAGCGCGGGTACACCTGGTAAAAGACGCCGCCCCGCCACCACCGGCTCTGTTCGTCCGCCTCCGCCTCCGCCTCCGCCTCCGCCCCCCGCCCCGACTCCGGCCCCGCCCCCGCCGTCACAGCCGTCCCCGAACGAGGGCGAGCAGGTGATCGGTCAGAGCCGCCGGCGCCTCCGACCCCGAGGTCTCGACGTTGAGCCCGTTGCCGAAGGGTCCGTCGAAGAAGTACACGACCTCGGTGCTCGTGGGCGTCGGGGTGCTCCCGTTCGCCGACACGGTGGCGTCCAGCGTGAACGCCGCGGTGCCCTTGGCGGACGCGACCCGCGTGACCGTGACGTGACCGGTGGAGCCAGCGCCCGCGCTCGATGCGTTCATCAACGAACCGATGCACCCGGCGGCCTTGTGGCTCGAGATCGCTGCGAACACCGCTTTCGCGTAGGTGGCCGAGGGGTAGATCGAGATCGTGTCCTGCACCAATTCACTTCCGCCCCCATCTTCGAAGACAGGGCTCACCACCCGTGGCGGGTTGTTGGCGATGAGCTTGGTCGGCACCCCCATGCACTTGGCCAAGCGTGGCGCACCCGAGAAGGTGCCCGCTGACGTGCTCGGAACCGGAGTGGAGGTCCATCCCTTTGGGAGGTCGTACAGAGCGACCAGAGCCTTCTTCGCCTGGGCCTTCTGCGAGGCGGTTGCGGCCGTGCCCGCACCCGCGAGCCCGGAGCCCGCGGCGGCCAGCAGCCCGCCGATCGCCATCCCGATCCCTATTCGCCCGGACGCGCTCACGTTCAGCAACTTCTATCAGTTCTGTCTGCGGACCCGCAGGTCCCGCGCTGCCTCAGAGCCGGTGCACCGCGGCCGCCGAGATGTGCTGTTCGACCTCGACCGAGAACGGCTCGCCCACCCCGGTGAACGTGATCTGCTGCCCGAGGCGACCTCTGATGGCGAAGAGCTGGGTCACCGTGATGTTCACCGTGACCCCGTGGGTGAGGACGGGCACGCTCATGGAGTAGCCGGCCGTGAAGGGGAAGGCGGTGGAGTCGGTGGACGAGACCAACGCGGTCCCGTAGGTCATGCCCTTGGGGGACTTGCCGAAAAGCTTCAGTTTGAGCGGACCCGAGGCGAGGCTCGTCATACACCCGGGCGTCTTCTTGTTGGCCACCGTGGCCAGCTCGGCGGCGGCGTTCCTGGCCGACGGGAACACGGTGACGGCGTCGTTGACCGTCAGCGTCCCCGCCTTGTTCTGGAACTGCTTGCTGTTGACCGACGGCGGGTTCTCGCTGATCAGCGACGTGGTCACCCCGATACAGCGGGCCAGCTGGGCATCGCCGATGGTGCTGTTCGGGTTGTTGGGCGTCTTCACTGATTCCCACTCCGACGGCATATCCGAGAGCACCAGCAGGGCCTTCTGCGCCTGGGCCAGCTCGCCCGTTCTCGACACCGTCGACAGGCTGGCGCTGGCGGGGGCCCCGAGGGCCAGGGAGCCGGTGACCGCGACCAGGGCCGCACCACACCCAGCCGCCCACCGGCGGCGGATCATCCTGCGGCTTCGGCCCACACCCACACCCACGCTGCGGTCCTTCCTGCGCTCGTTCAAGTCGCGCCACCTCCGATCGTGGTGACCCGGGCTTACTTCGCCGAGCAACGCTAGACGCAGGTTGAGGGGACCTCAGGGTCAGCGCAGGTCAACGTCAACGGTTCGCCCGGCTTTGCGGCGCAACCCGGCCGACAGCCTTAGGACCTGCCTTCGACCTGGCGGACGAGATGCACCTCGAGCAGCGGCGGGAACGTCACGCCGTTGCCGTTGAACGTGAGCTGATGGTCGAACCGGCCGCGCACGAACTCGATCTCCGTGCTGGTGATCGTCAGCTGCCGCCCGCCGCTGACCAGGGGGATGCTCACGGAGTAGCCCGTCTGGCCCGCCTCGTAGGTCCCCTTGGCGAGCCCCGCGATGTGGACCGACCCGACGGTCGCGCCGGAGCCAGCTTCGTTTTGGACGCTCGTGCGCAGGGCCTGGCTCCCGATGCGGTTCATGCACGTCGGGGTCTTGGGATTGGCCATCGCCTTCCACGCCGCCTTGGCCTGCGCTGCGGTGGCGTACACCGAGATGCTGTCCTCGACGGCCAAGGTGTGGTCCCCGCTCGTGTACTCCGAGCCGCTGATCTTGGTCGGCTTGATCGCCGCGAGGGCGGACCGCACCCCCGAGCACGAGGCCAGCTTCTTGGACCACGGCGAGGTGCGGCTCGGTGCCGCGGCCGCGGCGCCGACGACCCAGTCTGCGGGGAAATCGGAGGGCTGGAGCAGATCTCGTTGTGCCTGCGCCTGCACCGCGGCCGACAGCTTGGCCGAGTTCGCGCCGGAACCAGAACCGCTGCCCGCCGACGCCGAGGCGGCGGGGGACCCGATGCCGCCGACAACCAGGGCGAGCACTCCGCCCAGCAGCGCCACAAAGGTCCCGCTGCGTCTGGTCACGATGGGTCGCCGTGTGAAATTCATCCCTGCCCGGGCCATTGCTGCCCCCTCCTGCCGCCTCCGTGAGCGTCCACACCGCACCCGACGGGTCGGACGTCGACGCTTTCCCACCTGGGGGAACATGCCACATGACGGACCCTCACGGGGGTCACACCCCGGGCCCGGCACTCCGGGGTCCGTCGTGAGTCGAGTCGAAACGGGGCCGAAGCCGGGTCGAAGACGGGGCCCAAACCGACGTCGCGGTTGCCTGCCCGTGCCGCGCCCGCTATGTTGGCACTCACAACCCGAGAGTGCTAAAAGAACCGCCAAGGAGGCCCCTCCCGATGAAGCTGCACCCCCTCGATGACCGTATCGTCGTCCGTCCCGGCGAGTCCGAGGAGACCACGGCGTCCGGCCTGGTCATCCCCGACACGGCCAAGGAGAAGCCCCAGC
>DASZLL010000012.1:0-26270 GCA_035552395.1 Acidimicrobiales bacterium | reverse complement strand
TCGACCCCCGCGGTCGGAGCGAGCCACCCCGCAAACGGGACGGCCTCATCTGCCGAGACCGGTGAACTCTTTGGGGTGACCGCCTCGCCGGGTGGTAACGCCTGGGCGGTCGGCTACTCCGGCATCAACTCCGGGACCACCAAGGCACTCACCCTCTCCTGGCACGGCTCGGCGTGGAAGCCCGTGCCCAGTCCCAGTCCACCAAACTCCGAGCTCCGCAGCGTCGCCGCTACCTCGCTCGTCAACGCATGGGCTGTGGGCTCGAGCGGCGGCCTTTCGAGTTCGAGTTCGAGTTCCCAGACGTTGATCCTGCACTGGAACGGCAAGACGTGGCGACAGATGCCGAGCGTGGCGGGCTCCCTCTCTGGGGTGGCCGCGCTCTCGCCGACCAATGCCTGGGCCGTCGGCTCCGCCAACAGCGGCGGCGGCCTGATCCTGCACTGGAACGGCAAGACGTGGCAGCCGATGCCGAGCACCACCGGCTTTCTCTCCGGGGTGGCCGCGATCTCACCGACCAATGCCTGGGCCGTGGGCGCCACGAACGGCGGCGACACCCTGATCCTCCACTGGAACGGGACAACGTGGCAGCAGATGCCGAGCCCGAGCCCCGGCGTCGAACAGGGCCTCGCCTCCTTCTTGGGCGGCGTCGCCCTCGCGTCGGGCGGCAAGGTCTGGGCGGTGGGCAACGGCAACAATTGCGGCTGCGGTCCCGGCTCGAGCTTGGTCGAGCAATGGAACGGGCAGGCGTGGGGGCAAGTGCCGACGCCCACGTTCGAGGGCGGGGTCAACCTCAACGCCATCGCCTCTGTGTCTTCGGGCAGATCGTGGGCCGTCGGGCTGGACGGCAGCGGCGACGGCCCGACAAGCGGTGTGATCCTGCAACGGACGGGCAGCGCCTGGACGCGTGTGGCGATCCCGGAGCTGCGGGGCTACGAGGGTGGCCTCTTCGGTCTGGCCGCAACATCTCGCTCTAACGCCTGGGCCGTCGGTTGGGACCATCCCGGGGTCAGTCGTTCCGGTACTCCCAAGATCTTGATCCTGCGTTGGAAGGGCTCCGGCTGGAAATCGGTCTTCCCCATGGCGCACTTGGCTCCCACGCCCGCGGGCGGCGCGGGAACGACGACGACCAGTACGACGTCGCCCCCACCAACGACGACCACGACGGTGCCCTCCACGACGACGGTTCCGTCTGGGAGCAGCGCGACGGGCCCGCTCCTCGGGAGTGCGGCGTGGGGTCAGGCCTTGGGCTCGTACGCCGGCATCAGCGGCTTCGGCGAAGTAGCCCCCACCAGTTACAGCTTGGGACCCACCGCGGAATCCCCGCACGTGAACTCGATTACGTGGTCGAACTGGGGCGCCCCGCAGGCCATGGGGCAGGGGCAAGGTATCGACGGGAATGGTCAGAGTGGACCCGTATCGAGCTGGCCGGTCGTGTCGGCCACCGTGGTCGCGTTCGACCTCGGGACCTGTGACGGGACGACGCCGGCCTATCAGGAAGTGACCTACTTCTTCCCGCAAGACGGGCAGACATTCGATCCGACCAAGGGAACGAACGCTTGCACGGGACAGTAACGAGTCCTCGCGACGGCGCATGCACCATCCGAAACCAACGACGTCCCAGGGCCATCTCAGGCAGGAGGGATAATTTCCGGGGCAGTTGGGAGCGAATCGAAATCGGAGGTGCCCATGCCGTTCGTGCAACTGGTCGAGTTCCAGACCGACAACGTCGCCGAGTTCAACGCAATCGCCGATGAATGGCTCGAGACGTCAAAGGAATGGCGGACCGCCACGAGGGCGGCCCTGACGCAAGACCGCGACAGGCCGGGCACCTACCTCCAGATGGTGGAATTCCCGACCTACGAGGCGGCGATGGAGAACTCGAACCGGCCCGAGACGAGCAAGTTCGCCGAGCGCCTGGCCGCCCTGTGCACCAGCGGGCCGGTGTTCCGGAATCTCGACGTGGAGCGCATCGATCACATGTGATTCGGGCATCGCCGGCCTGCCTCCGGAGCCAGAACGCTGGCACGGGCAAGCCGGCCGAAGCTGTCCGAAGGTGGCCGGAGCCCGCCGAGCCCACCACGCGGGAGCGGCCTTGGTTCTGGCATGGCCATCGCCCCCTCAGTAATCTGGCGCGGTCCGACGATCGATCACGAGCAGCTGCGCTGTTGCGGCTGCTCGACGAGCAGATGGGGGATGCGGTGCCGCTCCGTGAATCCATGATGTACACCTACCGCTATGGGCACAACATGCTCCTCCGGCGGAAGGGTCAGGGCTTCATCCCGCGAGACCTCGGCGTCTTCATGCGTGCGAAGCGAGAAGGCCGCGTCCAAGTTGGACGGGGGACCTACGGGGTGCCGGCTTTCCACATGTACAACCTCGACGACACCAAGCTGCGCATCGGCAACTACTCGTCGGTGGGAACGTTGTGCTACCTCGGAGGTGGTCACCCGCCCGACCGGGTGACCACGTATCCCCTCGCGGTCAACCTCCGGCTCGACAGCGCCGGCGAGGACGGCTTTCCGGCGCCCAGCAGGGACACCATCATCGGTTCCGACGTCTACGCCACCCACCAGACCGTCGCCCTGAGTGGCGTCACGATCGGAGACGGCGCCATCGTCGGTATCGCCGCCGTCGTCACGAAGGACGTCCCGGCCTACGCGATCGTCGGGGGAAACCCGGCCAAGCTCATCCGATACCGCTTCTCTGCCGACCAGATCGAGGCGCTGCTCGAGATCCGGTGGTGGGATTGGCCGGACGAGGAAATCGTGCTGGCGGCGCCCCAGCTGACGTCTCGCGACGTCGACGCGTTCATCGACTACGCAGAAAAGCGCGACCCGGGGTGGGTCGAGCCCATGGCCGGCGTGGTGAACCCCGAGGCGCCCGGCTTCGAGAAGGCGCCCAAGGAGCGGGTTGACCACATCACCAAGCGCCTCCCGGCCGAGGAGGCAGCCGCACAGACAGTGTCGCTGCCGAAGCGCCTGGGCAAGACGGGCTAGCGGACAGAGGGCGCCGGGCGCTCAGCGCGACCGGGCAACGCCGAGCGGCGAGAACGCATCCTTGACGAGGTCGTCGAAGACCGCGAGCGCGGCCTCGTCGTCCTCGCGGCAGGCGGCGACGTCCCAGAAGTCGTACCCCAAGTGCACGGGCCGCGGTTCGAGGGTGCGCGCCTCGGTGGCGGCGTCGGCGAGGTCGAGCTGTCCCAACGGATCGCCCGCGTTGTCCCAGATGGCGAGGCGCGCGTAGCCGAGGTCGCGCAGGCTGTCCCAGATCAGGTTCGGGTCCTCGCCGGCCACCTGGCGCGTCAAGCCCGGGTCGAACTCGAAGAACAGCACCGGCCCCGAGTCGGCCCAGGCCCGCGCGACCGCCGGGACCAGTCTCGTATCGAAGCCGTCCGTGTCGCTCTTCACGAGCCGGAGGGATTCGAAGTCCGGATGTTGTGCGCGCAGCTTGTTCACGGAGACCATCGGCAGGGATCCCTCCGCCTCGCTCGCCACGAAGTGGGTGGTGCCGCCGGCGCGCACCGGGCTGGCCCCGCCGGACCAGGTGTCGTCGTTCGGTAGCAGCATGGCCTCCTCGATCACGGCCCGCGGGTTCGAGTCGAGATTCATGTGGAGGTAGGCGCTCCAGTAGGGATCCGCCTCGATGCAGAGGACCCGGGCCGACGTGGCGGCCATGATCTGCGCCGCCGAGTCGCCCACGTTGGCCCCGACGTCGAGCACGCTCATGGGCGCGGCGTCGGGGCCGAGCCGCTTCTCCAGGGCCACGGCGAGCTCGACCAGGTTCTGGCCGTAGGTCGGACGGGCGCGGGCGTAATCCGGCAGCAAGTGGCACCAGGGGAGATAGAGATCGGTCCCCTGGACGTGGCGCTTGACGGTTCGGTTCTTGAGCAGGAGCCGCCAGGGCGCGTTGACGCGCACGTAGAGGGATCGCCTCTGCCACTTGGTCGCCGGCACGTTACAAACCCCCAGTCAATTGCGGCTTTTGTTGCGAGCCGACCCGCCATATTGGATGACGCAAAAAGTCTCCCACGCCCACGGGGCGGTCGTGGCCGGGGGTGGCGGGCGTGGCCGGGCGCATCAGACCGGCTCGGCTGTCTCGAAGACGACCGCGGCCGGCAGCACACCGGTCTGGTTGTCCGCCACGATGGGGACGACCGTGTCCGTCTGGTCCTCTTTCGAGAGGCTGCCCGGCTCGAGGCGGTGCGCGCAGCGGACGAGAAGCCACCACCCGGCGATGGAGTTGATGGCGTAGCCCACGCAAATGCCCCCGATGGCGGCCTGGACGCCCCACAAGATGCCGGCAACAAGGCTCGACGCCGCGAGGATCGGCACCATGACGATGGCCAGGTAGAGGTTCTCCTTGGCGGCGCGGATGGCGCGCAGTCCGGCGGCGATGGCCCCCGACATGGAAGCGAGGGCGAAGGCGAGACCCATCAACGGCAACATGCGGTGGGCGGCCGGCCAGGCGGTGCCCAGGGCTTTTGTCAGGGAGTGGACTGGGACGACGTAGATGGCCAACGTCCAGAGCAACATCACGGCGGCGGTGGCCAGGCCGCCGAGCAGGACGAAGCGCAGGGCCTTGCGCACGTCGGCTCGGAAGTAACGGGCCGCCACCGCCACCAAACCGGTCGCGATGCCCTGCGACATGATCGTGATCGGTCCGAGCGCCACCTGCGCCAACTTGAACTGGCCGATGACGGCGACCGAGAAGATGAGGACGAACAGGTAGATGGCGACGTACGCCCATGAGCTGACCAACAGCCACTGCCCGGCGAAGCGGAAGCCCACCGAGCGCTCGCTGCGGAACCAGAACGTGACGAGCTGGCGCCAGTTGCGCACCGTCACGTGGCTCACGGCCGCGTAGAGCCCGACCGCCGCCCCAGTCGCGCTCCACGCGCCGTAGACCCAGGCGAGCGACAGGTGGCCCTGATGGCGGAGCACGACGTAGACCGCGATGAAGAGGACGAGCCACACCATGTCCAGCCAGATCGCATAGGACGGGTTGTACCGGCTAATGCCGAGAACGCGGGCGAAGTCTTGGGCCGCCAGGAGCGTGAAGGACAAGCCGAGGATGACGAACGTGAGCCGCAGCTCGCCGCTAAAGGCCATGGAGACGGCGAGGATGAGGAGCGAAGCCACGAAGGAGCAGGCCAACGCGGAGAGAAAGCCCGCCCGCTCGTAGGTCGCCATGACGCCCTCGTCGGGGTCGTGGCGGGTCAGCAGGCAGTCGCTCGTCAGACTCCGCACGAGACCCTGGGTGACGATGTAGGTGGTCGAGACGATGGCGAAGATGCCCAGGCCGTGCGCGTTGCTGTAGTGCGCCACCACGAAGGCGAGCGCGAAGTTGGATGCGCTCGAGGCACCCTGGTCCACGACGGTCAGTCCCATGACGCGCTGGCGCGACGCGGTCGCCCGCAGGGACCGAGGCCTCGATCGACTGTGTCGGCCCCGCCCGTTCAGCGCCGGCGGAGCGAGGTCGTGGGTGTCAGCCGTCCCCAGCAGGCTCTCGGTGAGCCAGGCCGGACCGGCGGTGGCCACCGTCACATGCCCCATTGGTCAAGGCCACATGGGTTCAACGGGTGATGGGCGTGGCGCCATCGCTCATCTGGTCAAAGATCCACTTGTACGTGTTCTGCAGGCCGTCCTCAAGCGTGATGGACGGCGCCCAGCCCAGTCGCTCCTTGATCAAGGTGTTGTCGCTGTTGCGGCCGCGGACGCCCTGGGGGGCTGCGGTGTTGTAGTTCCGTTTCAGCTGCACGCCGGCGATGCCCTCGACGATGTCGACGAGCTCGTTGATCGTCACGAGCTGCTCGGAGCCGATGTTGAGCGGCTCACGCACGTCACTCGCCGTCAGCTTGAGCGTGCCCTCGAGGCAGTCGTCGATATACGTGAAGCTGCGCGTCTGCAGGCCGTCGCCCCAGATCTCGATCTCGTTGGTCCCATTCAGCACCGCCGACGCCACCTTGCGGCACACCGCGGCGGGCGCCTTCTCCCGGCCTCCGTCGTACGTGCCGAGCGGGCCGTACACGTTGTGGTAGCGGGCCACCCGGGTCTCGAGGCCAAAGTCCTCGTAGAAGTGGCGCGCCATGCGCTCGCTGAAGAGCTTCTCCCAGCCGTAGCCGTCCTCAGGCATGGCCGGGTAGGCGTCGGCCTCGCGCAACGGCTCGACCTCGGGCGACTCCTGCTTGCCCGCCGCGTAGACGCAGGCGGACGAGGAGTAGAAGAGCCGCTCCACACCGGCGTGGCGGGCCGCCTCGAGCACGTGCGTCGAGATCAGCACCGAGAGCATGCACAGCGCCTTGTTGTTCTCGATGAAGCCCATCCCGCCCATGTCGGCGGCCAGGTTGAACACGGTGTCGACGCCCTCGACGGCGCTCTGGCAGTGCGCATAGTCCATGAGGTCGGCCGAACGGCTGTCCACGTCGTCGAACCGCTGGTGCCACTCGTCGAGCGGCACCCGGTCGACGCCGCGGATGTTCTCGACCCCCATATCGCGTAGCCGCGCCACCAGGTGGCCCCCGATGAACCCACCGGCACCGGTCACCAAGACATTCTTCATCGGCCTCGTTCTCCCTCTCTCGATGGTCAGGATGGGCTGCCCCACCGCCGGCGGCGCCAACAGCGAACCCCCTGTTTAGCTCCCGGCGCCCCGAGGGGACGACAGGGCAGGGTTTAGCTGGCCTCCCGATCGGCCAGAGCGAACCGGCGGGCCGGCGCGTGGCTGGCCGTCGCGGCAACCCGGCGCGGCTGGGGCACCAGGTCGCCGAACACCTCGAGGAAGCGGTCGGCCGCCACCTCGGGGCTGAATGTTGCCTCGGCGTAGCGGCGGCCGGCGCGGCCCATCGACGAGCGGAGCCCGGGGTCGTCGAGGAGCATCGCCACCTGGTGCGCCACCTTGTCGCGCTCGGCCGGAGCGACGACGTGGCCCGCACCGTGGGTACTGAGGATCTCGGCCACCGAGTTGTCGGGTGGCAGGACGCCGAGGATGGCCCGGCTCGAGCACAGGTAGGTGAGCACCTTGGAGGGGACCGAGAACTTGGAGGCGTCAGGCTCGAGGATGGCGACGAGCAGATCCGCGCTCGCCATCATGTCGGGAAGTTCCTCATAGGGCTGGAAGTCGAGCAGGACCAGATTGTCGGCATCCTGGTCCGCCTTCCAGGCTTCGAGCCAGTCGCGGCCCTTGCCCTCGGACACCACGACGACGCGAGCGTCGGGGTGCGTGACCCTCAGCTGGCGCGCGATGAGGGCGAGGATGCTCGGGTCGTGCTTCAGCCCCAGGGTGCCCGAGTACAGAACCACCGGATGCCCCTCCAGTCCCATCCGCCGCTTCCACGCGTTGTCGGCCGGGCGGGTGGGCAGTTCGTCGAGGGGCGCCCAGTTGCGGACCACCGTCGTCTTGTCAGCGACGCCCCACTTGGAGAGACGCTCGCGGAACGTCGGTGAGATCGCGACCACCGCCGCACTGCGACGCGCGATGTTGCGCTCGAGACGGTCGGCGAAGCGGGCAACAAAGTGACCAAGGATCGGCAGCCGGCGCCGAGCGGCGACACCAATGGCCTCGGAGTAGATGTCCTGATGCCAGAAGACCATGGGGACGCCGCGGCGCGAGAGATGGCGCGCCAGGACCGCGTGGGCGAGAAGCGGCACGTTGCTGAGGACCGCGACCGAGGGATCCTTGGCGGCGATGCGGCGCCCCGCGGTGCGGCCGTAGCGCAGCTCCTGGCGGATCCGGGTGAAGGTTGAATACCGGGCGAAGGTGCCGTCCATGGCAACGGACTCGAAGGTCAGGGCAGCTGGATCGCCGGGCGCGCGCTCAAGTGAGCCCTTGCCGGTCGTGTAGGAGGGGCAGTGCTGGTGGGTCACCTCGTAACCGCGCTGGGCCAAGGCACGGCTGAGCTGAGCCTGGCCTGGGTGACCCGAGTAGTCGTGCACCACGATCCGCATCGTGGGTCGGGACGGCGCTAGCACTGTGAGATGACCCCCTGTCGGTCGCCTGACGGTCGGAAGGGCGTCGTACGGACGCTCTGCACAGGTAACTCACGCGGCCGGCGAAACTTGCAGTCCTTGTCCCCTTATTCACAACTTGGGGAGGTGGGCTTCGCCACCGTGCACCCTCTGTCGCACGGACCTTGTCGAGGTGTCGGACCACACCAGCCCAATCGGTCCGAACATAGGAGGTGACACCCGGATTGCGGAGGCTTACCGGCTTGCAATCCGGGGCGTCCGCTCTGTCCGACGCGTTCACTAACCCGGGCGCGTTTTGAGGTCGGAAAGATCGTGACGATCACTGCACGCAGCCAGGCAATCGTTCGTTTGATCGCGCCGGGCGGAGGGCAACTGCGTTGGCGCACACGAGAACACGTGCCTTCGTTGGGGGAGAAATGGCGCGCGCTACCGTGCGGCGGTGCGAGTCCTTGTCAACGCCCTGCCGGTACGCGGCACGAGCCTGGGCGTCGTCACCGAGAACCTGCTGCAGGGGTGGGACGAGTCCGACGACGTGCACGCCGTGCTGCGGCCGGGCGTCCAACTCGAGCTGCCTGAGCGCATGACGGTGCACGCCGTCGGCGGCCGGCGCGTGATCGCGATGGAGCGCACGGTGCCCGACCTGTGCCGGCGCCTCAAGGTCGACGCCATGTTGGGTGTCACGCCGGCCACCACGATCGGGCCGCTCCCCTGCCCCCGGGTGATCATCTCGCTCGACGTTCGCCACGAGATGCGCCCGCACCAGTTCAGCTACCGCACCCGCCTGCTGCGCGGCGTGAGCTACGGCGTGGGCTACCGGCGCGCCGACGCCATCGTGACCATCTCGCACCGCACCCGCGAGGACTTGCTGCGCGTCCACCCGTGGCTGCGCCGCCAGACGATCACGGTGGCCCAGCTCGGCGCCGACCACGTGGTCGGGTGGCCCCGCCCCGAGGCCGGGGGCGAGGAGTACGCGCTGGCCTTCGGGCAGTGGGGCAACAAGAACGTGGGGCTGGTGCTCGACGCGTGGGCCATCTTGCGACGCGAGGGCGGCGACCCGCTGCCGCTCGTGATCGTCGGGCTGCCCGAGGCGGACCGGGCGAAGGTGCAGGCGGACGCGGCGTCGCGGGGCCTGTCGAAGCTCGTCACCGTGCACCCATGGCTCGACCCCGACGAGTTCCGCCGCCAGTTCACCGGCGCGTCGCTCGTCGTGTTCCCCTCCGACTACGAGGGATTCGGCTTGCCGGCGCTCGAGGCGATGCGCCTCGGCATCGCGGTCGTGGTGACGCCGGACCCGGCCCTCTTCGAGGTGACGGGCGGGTTGGCGACGGTGATGGACGGCTGGGACGCGCCGGCGCTGGCGCGAGCGGTGCCGGTGGCGCGTCGGCAGAGCGCGGCGGACATCGAGCGCGGCGTGCAGCACGCGTCGGCCTTCACGTGGCGGCGCACGGCGTCGGACGTGCGGGCGACGCTCGCCGCCTGTATCGCCTGAGGCAGGAGCGCGCGGCCGGCTACCCGAATTCGGCCCTGCTTAGGAGGAGGGCCAGCCGAGATCGTCGAGCGTGCGACCGATGGCCGGGATGTCGGCCTGGATGTCGCTCACCAAGAACTCGGACAGCGACACCGACTGGGGGTCCCCATGGCCGAGGACGTAGCGGTAGTCGACGCCGGGGACGGCCTGGGCCAGCTTCCAGTAGCAGGCGTTGATGCCGCCGGACGGGAAGAGCTCGACGACGGCCGCGCCCGGGCTGGCGAAGACGACGTTGACCAGGCCGGCGCTGTGGGCGCCGACGATGAGCGACGCTTGGGCGAACGCCTCGATCTTCTCCCCGGCGTGGAGCTTCTCGGGCTGCATCACCTCGAAGCCGCGGCCGGTGAGGTAGTCCATGAGCTCTTCTTCGTTATCGACTCGGCGGTTGTTCATGCCGCCGCCGCGCTTGACGTAGATGGCCTTGCCCTCGACGCGCCCGATCGGCGTCGGGAGCAGCTTGGCGCGCAGGTACTCGATACTCCACGGCGGATTGATGACGACCATGGCGGGCGGCGACGCGACGACGAGCGTCTCGGCGACGACATGGCGGGTCTGCGAGCTGTCGATGACCTGGCTCAGGTCCAGGCCCATCATGGTGAGCAGCTCGCACTGGAACTCCTCGCCTTTGGGCGCGTACCAGAGATCGGGCGGCGCGACGTCGGGACACTGCTCGAGGACGCCGAGTCGGGGCAGCACGTCCATGACGAAGTGGTAGTAGTTCGAGTCGCCCTGGAGGGCGAGGGCGCCGAGGCGCCCCCCGACCTCGAGGGGCAGGCCTGGGAACGGGTGCAAGAAGATCGGGTGCTCGCGGGCGCGGCTGGTCCCGAAGTACAGGCTCAGCTCGACGAGCAGGTCGTCGTTGCCCGTGATGACCGCGTTGTGCGGCGAGAGGACGCGGCCGTGGGGCAACTCGGCGACGGCGACCCGGCGGACGTGCTCGTGGAGCCACGGCACGTAGTCGGCGCTGCGGTCGGGGTGACCCGTGGGAAGGCTGCGCTCGATGGTTTCGGGCCGGCGGACGGTGCGGCAGGTGCCGCCGGAGGTGGCGGCCGCCTCCTCCATGCTCTCGACGTATCCAGTCGGGAGGTAGCCGCCGCGCAGCTGGCTGGCCTTGACGGTGACGGGCGCGACCATCCGGGTCGCCTGCGTATATGCCGGCTTGAGGTAGGGCCACATCGGGCGCAGGCGCGGGGAAAGTCGGACCACTGTTCCTGCCTCCTCCTCCCGGTCGCTCGGCCGTCGGGGCCGGACCGCTCATTCCGCTCCTCGGACGGCGGGCATCGTACCTGTCGCCGGTGGGGCCTCCGGAACGGGACGGCGAGGCGGGCGTTCACCGCAAGGGGCCCAGGACAGGGGCGTTTCCCGGTGGACCAGCAGTGCGGTCCCCCTCCGGACGGCTCGGCGTGTGACGGTGCGTCACGGCGGCACGACGCCGGTGCACTAGAACGTTCGCGAAGCGATGCGGTAAAACGTTGCGCGACCGGGTCCGCAAGCGGTGGACCGAACCTTCGGTAGACCTCGGGAAGGATGAACGTGCGGACACTGATCCTCTGTGGCGGCAAGGGCACCCGCGCCTACCCGCACACTCTCGAGCTGCCCAAGCCGTTGCTCGAGGTCGGCGGACGACCGGTCCTGGGCCACGTGATGGAGATCTACGCCCAGCAGGGCTTCACCGACTTCGTACTGGCCGCCGGGTTCAAGGTCGAGCAGATTGAGGAATTCGTCAAGACGTTGCCGTCGGAGTGGAGCGTCGAGGTCCGTGACACCGGGGTCGACACGAATACGGGCGGCCGCGTCATGCAGTGCGCGCCGGACATGGGCTCGACGTACTTCCTGACCTACGCCGACGGGCTCGGAAACGTGGACCTGCAGGCGCTGCTCGATTTCCATCAGGCCACGGCCGGCTCGGCGGCGGTGACGGTGGTGCCGCTGCCCTCGCAATACGGGACCATCGACTCCGACTCGACCCACAAGGTGGTCAAGTTCACCGAGAAGCCCCGGCTCCCCGACTACTGGATCAACGCCGGCTTCTTCGTGATGGACCAGGGGGCCTCGCAATGGTTCGCCGGCCAGGACCTCGAGCGCGACATCCTCCCGGCCCTCGGTCTGGCGGGCGAGCTCTACTCGTACAAGCACTCGGGCTTCTGGAAGTCCATGGACACCCACAAGGACTCGCTCGAGCTCACCGCGCTCTACGAGGCGAGCGCCGAATCCCCCTGGACCTTCACGCCCCTCAGTGACAACAGCGACACAAGCGACACGAGCGACACGAGCGCCAAGAGCGACAAGGAGACAGTCTGATGACCGCCACGCCGTCCGCCGACTACGCCTTCCCCAAGGACGCACGCGTCCTGGTGACGGGCGCCACGGGGTTCATCGGCTCGCATCTTGTGCGCCGCCTGCTGAATGACGGCGTGGACACCCACGTCCTCACCAGCACCGTGTCGAGCATCCTCGGCGTCCGCCTCGTCGACATCCGCGACCAGGTCACGGTGCACGAGGGCTCGCTGGCCGATCGGAGCGCCATGGACGCCGTCGTCGAGGCCGCCCGGCCGACACACGTCTTCCACCTCGGCGCCTACACGCACGTGGGCAAGTCGTGGCACCGGGTCGACGAGTGCGTGCAGACCAACGTGCAGGGCACGACCAACCTGCTCCAGGCGCTGGATGGGACCGGCTACGTGCGCTTCTTGAACGTGGGAACGAGCGAGATCTACGGGGATATTGAGGTGCCGTTCCAAGAGGACAAGCCAGTGCACCCCGTGTCGCCCTACGCGGCGACCAAGTACGCCGCCGAGTGCCTGTGCCGGGTCTTCCACGACGGCCACGACTGGCCCATCGTCATGGTGCGGCCGTTCAACGCGTACGGGCCGCGCCAGACGGTCGACCGCATCATCCCCGAGGTGATCATCCGGGCGCTGCGTGGCCAGGAGCTCAAGATGACCCAAGGTCGCCAGACCCGCGAGTTCAACTACGTGGAGGACATCGCCGACGGCATGGTGCGCGCCATGTTGGTGCCGGGCATTGAGGGGCAGCTCTTCAACATCTGCTGCGGCGAGGACGTCTCCATCCGCAACGTCACCGAGACGATCCTCAACCTGCTCGGCAACCCGGTGAAGGCCGAGTTCGGCGCGCTCCCCGACCGCCCGACCGAGATCTGGACCATGCGCGGCGACAACACGCGGGCGCGCGAGCTCCTCGGGTGGAAGCCCTCGACGTCGCTCGAGGAGGGGCTGGCCAAGTCGATCGAGTGGTATCGCCGCGAGGTCGACGGCGGCGGTTCGCAGTTCGCGCTCGCCTGAAGGCGGTTTGTTCGCCGCTGATCTACTCGGGGCTCAAACCCGGCACGGGCCGCCCCACGAAGGTCACCAGCCTGTCAGCTCGACAGCACCGTGGGGCTACCGGTGGGCACGATGAAGACCGGTCGGTGGGTGTGGGCGATATAGGCCACGTCGCCGGCGTGGACGTGCAGCATGATCACGAGCAACGCCATCAAGCCCAGCACCGCAACGAGGAGCACGGCGAGAAGCCAGGCGTGGACTTCGAGTGTCCGATTCACCATTGAGTGCGATACCCCGCTTTGCGTTTCGTAACGCCTCAAGCGCGGGGATTCTTCGGTCTCGGGTGCGCCGTTGGGCCTGACGACGTTCGCCGGCTCAGGTCGCTCCTGAGACCCGGGGTGTCGGGCTGCCGTATAGATGGTGACCGGCCACCAGCAGCCCGACCCTCGGGTGGGGCGCCCCGGCCGGGAATCGAACCCAGTGCGATCCCTTAGTCGGAAGGAGGCAGTCATCCAGACCCAGGGCGCATCGGAGAATGGGTCTTCGCAAACGAGACATCGACGGATATTCTGTGATCAGTCGGAAGGATGCAGTCGTGCGAAGGGGCCTGCGGGCCCCTTCTGCGCGTCGCGGTCTGCTCACTTGCGGGTGAGTTCACTTCACCGGTTCGAGGCCAGGCCCGGGAGACAGTCTCCGGTCGGGGTTGGTGGGCATCGCCCCGCCGGAACTGGTCTGGCGTTCGGGCCCGGCTGTCTTCGCAGAAGGGCAGCGCGGATGTGGTCGAAGTCCCGCCGGAAGGTCAGCTGGGGCGGCGGCGGGCGAAGACGACCAGCCCCATCCACGTCGACTTGGGGAGGTAGCGCTCCACCCCGCCCACGACGCGGCGCAGGCGCGGCCACGGCTTGAAGTACTGCTCGAGGCCGGTGCGGTGCGACACGGCCCACTCGAAGTCGGCGTCGAAGACGCGCTCGATGTCCTGGCGCGTGTTCATCTTGTAGGCGGTGTGGAAGACGTCCTGCGCCTCACGAGTGGGCTGCAGGCGGGACAGCGCGCCGGCGTGGCGCTCATTGGGCACGATGCGCGCCACGACCGAGAGCAGGGAGCGGCGGCTCACCGTGCGCCCGATGAACGTGCCGCCGGGGCGCAGGACGCGGGCGAGCTCGCGCACGAAGGCGTCGGGGTCCGTCACGTGCTCCAGGACGTAGTCGCTGACGGCCAGGTCGACCGAGCCGTCATCGAGCGGCCAACGACCGTCGGGGCCGATGAGGCGGAACTCGTCGATGACCGGGTTGTCCGTGCCGGCGTCCTCGACGTCGATGCCGATCACGGTGCGGCCCGTACCCCGCAGGTCCTGCCAGGGCCCGCCGGGCTGGTCCATCTCCACCGCGGCGCCGCGGCCGCAGCCGACCTCGGCCACGACCTTGGCATGGGCGGCCAGGGCCTGGGCGCTGACGAAGAACACGTGGGCGCTGTCGGTGCCGAGGATGCGGTCGTCGAACATCTCGCCGAGGCCGAGGTAGCCCGGCGTCAGAGTGTCGGTTCGGTCGGCGGCGGCCGCCCGGGCTTGGCCGGCGTGCGGTGCCGCTGCCTCTTCACCTTTTGCGCGCGGCACCGGGCTACGACGGGCTATGGGTAGGTGCGGCGCCGCCGTTTTGGTCCGGAGGCCCGTCGACCTGCTCGGGCGCGGCGTGCCGGCCCACCGTCCCTCGCACGCGTCGCCGTCCGCCGTTGCCGGCGACGGCCGGCGCAAGCTCGGGTGTGGACGGCGACAGGGGCACGGTGTGCTCGATCCCTTCGAGGGCGGGCGCCGACGGGACGGGCCTATCGCGGAGGGTCAGGGCGAGGAGGAACGGCAACCACAGCCAGCGGTCGACGAGCTCGGGGCTCTGCATGCAGAAAAGGAAATCGGCGACGATCGCAGCGAGGATGATGTCCTTCATCGGGTCGTGCCAGCGCCCATGTCTTCGCCCGGCGAGCACCCGGCTGACGGAAGACCCCATCATGATGAACATGGCGATGAGCAGGAAGATGCCGCCGCCGAACCAGTACAAGAGGATGAGATTGTGCGGCGCGTAGTACACGAAGATGTCGTTGTCCCAGTACACCGCAAGTGTCGTTTGGTCGAGCCCGTGGCCCAGGATTGGCGCCTGCTCGATCCCGCTCCACGCTTTCTGCCAGGTGTGGATGCGCAGCTCCAGGGTCCCGCCGCCGGAACCGGCGTTGGCGTTGGTCGTCTTCTCAATGCGTGTGATCGGATCGAGGTGTGAGCCGCGGTCAATCACCGCGAACACGAGCAGGTAGGCAACGACCAAGGCGAGCACCACCGTGCCAACCGTCTTGAGCGGAGTCCCGCGTGCGATGAAGAGCACGAGGAGCCCGAGGAGGACGCTCGCCATCCCCCCGAGGCTCGCGACCAGCAACAGTGCCAAGGCCATCACGAAGACGCAGACGCCGAGGTACCAGTGGCGGCGATTCCCCAATTCGAGGATCAGTCCGACTGCGAAGAGGATGCCCAGAGCGAAGGAAATGCCGGCGAGGTTGGGCTGGTTGCTGAGGCCGATCGCCCGCGAGTTGCCGCCTATGCCCGCGGACGAGCCGCCGCCCGCAGAGGCTTGAAAGAGGAATATGTGCAACTCGACCTGGCAGAGGGCAACGAAGGCCGAGAGGGCGCTCCCGAACACGAAGAATCCCATGGCGCGCTGCAGGTGCAACGTCGTGCCGAGCTGCTGGCGCAGCAGGTACTGGAGGATGAAGAACACGTAGATGCCGTTGAACACCACGACGATGGATTGCGCGATGACGGAGGACTGCGTGCTGGCTATGAAGGCGGCTAGCAGCCACATGAACGCGCCCACGTACCAGGCCGGCGTGCGCGGAGCGGCGGACGGGGGCCGGCGGCTCAAGATCAGGAAGATGAAGCCGATGAGGAAGATGAGGTCGCTGAGGTTCAGGCCTTTGGTCGCCTTGAAGTGCAGCAGGGGCAGGAAGAACATGCCCCCGTACACACAGCCGCGTGAAATGAAGACAAAGAGGTCTTCTTGCCGTGCAGCCCTCCTCCATTTCGCCCACTCCACGCCCAACTGCACGGGCACAAAGTTACATGGCGCTCAGAGCGGGTTATCGCAAATTCGACTTTCGGCCCCCGTTTTGCAACCCGCATCCACCAATAGGGGGAGGCCGAATCAATCGTTTGGGTGAATCATTGGCCTACCTGGGGCGCGCTAGATTTCATCTGATGGAGCGGCTCATTGGCGACACGGAGGGTTCCGCCGCCACGGCGGAGATAGAGAGGGTCGGGGCGATGGCGACAGAGACGCAATTCAGGGCGGCCGATTCGACGCTCGCACCCAAGCCCGAGCAATCCGGCATCGCGGAATACGCCCGCGTGCTGTGGCGCCGCAAGTGGGTCATCATCCTCACGATCGTGATCGCCGTCGGCGGTGTGCTCGGCTACTGCGTCTTGGCCACCAAGACCTACACGGCGACGTCAACCGTGTTGCTCGAGCCGCCGGTGTCAAACCTGATTCCGACCGGCTCGAACCAGCCGGCGGCGGGCGCCTCGGTGAACGTGCAGGACATCATCCAGGTCATCGAGAGTTCGTCCATTTCCAACATCGTCGCCAAGACGATCCCCAACCCGCCCTCCGTCTCGGCCACCCAGGTCGGGCAGGCGACGGTGCTGATTACGTCGGACATCGTGCAATTGCAGGTGTCGTCGGGTAACCCGCAGACCGCGGCGGCCGCGGCCAATGCGTATGCCAACGCGTACATCAGTTTCGAGAAGGGCATCTCGAACAGCACGTTCCAGTCCGCCGAGGCCCAGATCGGGAACAAGGTCGCCACGGTGCAGCTGGCCATCTCGAACCTCACCGCCCAGATCCGGGCGACGCCGGCCGGTGTGAACCTCACTGCGGACCAGGTGGAGCTCGGTGACCTGGAAAACCAGCTGACCAACCTGCAGAACACGTTGCAGCAGTACCAGTTCTACGCGACGCAGGGGTCGTCCACTGAGGTCGGGCGCGTCATAACCAACGCCACGCCTCCGTCGAAGCCGTCGTCACCGCACACGACCGAGTACGTCGTGCTGGCGCTCATCTTCAGTGCCATTGCCGGTGTCGGCCTGGCGCTGTTGGTCAACGCGATCAGCCGTCGCCGCGTCTAATTCTCGAGCCCGCTCTCCGCTCTCCGCTCGCGGCTCGGTCACGCGCCTTTTCTGGGCGCGCCGCGCCTGGCGAACGTTGCTCCTTCGTCCATCGCTGCACCGAGGACGGAGTGTCGGGTGTTCCGACCCTGGGACGAAGGTGGACACGGTTCAGTGTCTAGAGGGTCTGGAGTGTCTGGACCCCCGTTGCAGGGCCTCACCATGACCGAACAGCACCGGATGGCAACCGGACTTTCGCTGAGCCCGTGCCACGTCGGCATATGGCCGGAGCAGGACGAACGATAGGGCGTTCCCGCCACGACACGGCCTGTGCTGGGCGTGTACCGCAGGTCACGCCAGGAACGGACGTTCCCCACCTGGGGAAGCGGCCCGTTCGGGGGCCGACCGGAGGCCGGGGGTATCTCAGTGCCGGCGCATCATCGAAAGCAGCACCAGACGCGCCACTGGCGGGGCAGCATCTCGTGGCGCTTGGCCATGGGGTCGCTCGCGCTCGCGATCACCTTCTCTGCGTTCGTCGTCGGTCAGTACGTCCCGGGGGCACACGCTCCCGGCGGGCTTGGCCGGTTGGCCTCGGCGTCGGATCCTGGCGCTTCGGCTCCCGCCGCCGACCACTTGACCGCTGATGCCGCGTCGTGGTCGCCTCAGCCGGCCATCTACGGCACGGGCTCCGTGCTCGATGAGTCCGTCACCATGAACGATGGCGTCGTCCTCAAAGCAGACGTGTACTTCCCCACTGTGGCGGGCACCAAGACCCCGGCCAACTCGACGTTCCCGGTGCTGTTGCAGCAGACCCCCTACGGCAAGGCGTTCATCGTCTACGCCGCCGCCATCGCGCAGACAAATGTGAACTACCTCGTCGACCGCGGCTACATCGTGGTGATCGCCGACGTGCGGGGGACGGGCGACTCGGGCGGCTCGTTCGACCTCTTCGACCCTGTGCAGGCGACGGATGGCGCGGCGCTGGCCCGCTGGGCGGCGCATTTGTCTCAGAGCAACGGCGAGGTCGGGCTCTTCGGCGAGTCCTACATGGGCATCAACCAGTTCCAGACGGTGGAAGCGGCCGGCGCCGGCGGCGGACCGATCAAGGCGATGTTCCCGATCATCGCGGGGAACGACATTTTCTCGGACACGGTGACGCAGGGCGGAATCCCCGATGTGGAGTTCGACGCCACGTACATCGCGTTGCTGTCGGGGCTGAACCTGACCAACCCCGCTCTGCAGCCTTTGGTCGAGGCGGCGTCGAGCGGCGACACGAAGCTGTTGACGCTGGGGCTCTTGGGCCTGGCGCCGGACGTGGTCGCGCACAGCCCCTCGCTGGTGAGCTTCTTGAAAGAAGCTTTGGATATCGAAACGGGGCAGGGCGCCGAGGCCTTCGACGGTCCGTATTGGGCGGGCCGCAGCCCGGCCCACGACTTGCCGGCGGTGGTGGCGGACCACATCCCCGCCTTCTTGGTGGGCGGCTGGAACGACCTCTTCGAGTCGGGTGAACCGCTCAACTACGTGGGGCTCCAGAACCTCTACGACGGGCGCTCGCAGTCTGCGGCGATGACGCCCAGTCAGCAGGTGACTGCTCGCTATCAGCTGTTGATGGGGCCGTGGCAGCACGTGACCACGGGCATGGGCGTGAACATCTCTGCCCTCGAGCTCGAGTGGTTCGACACCTGGCTGATGGGCGAGCGGACGCCGTTGTCGACGACCACGACGCCGCTGCATTTGAACATCCGCAATTCGGGGGCAGGGGCGGCGGGGACGGGCAGCTGGGTCGACGCGGCGCAATGGCCCTTGCCGAACGCGACGCCGGCCTCGTACTACTTCGGGCCAGGGCGGAGCGGGAGCGACGCGGTGTCCCAGAACGACGGGTCCTTGACGCTGACGGCGCCAACGTCGAGCTCGGGTTCGGATCGGGTGCTGTGGACCGGGGTATCGAGTCCCTGCGACATCCAGACGGACCAGTGGGGTGTGGGCGCTCTGGCTCTCGGCTTCCAGTCGCTCGGTAGCAACGATCCGTGCGACCTCAACGACGTGACGCTCGGTGCCGGTCCGGGGTCGTTGGTATACACGTCCGCGCCGTTCTCCACGCCCGAGGTGGTCGCCGGGCCGATCGACGCGACGGTGTACGAGAAGGCGAACACGTCCGACACCGAGCTGGCGGCGACGGTCGAGGCCGTCTCCCCCAATGGGACCAGCTTGCCCATGTCCTCGGGCGCCCTGCTGGGGTCGCTGCGCGCGCTCGACCCGGCGCGCACGTGGGCGACGTCCTCGGGTGCCGTGCTGCTGCCCGTGCACCCGTTGACCCAACAGTCGGCGGCGGCGGTCGTGCCGGGCCAGCTCACCCGCCAGGACATCGCGGTGTACCCGACCATGACCGAGGTGCCGGTGGGCTGGCGTCTGCGGGTCACGGTCACGACCGGCGACACGCCGCACCTGCTGCCGTCCCTGGCGCAGGCGCCGAAGCTCTTCGGGGGGCTCTACGACGTGCAGCGTGCCGCCGGGGCGGCGTCGGTCCTCCGGGTGCCCCTGGCCCCGCTCGCTTCGTTCGGGGTGGCCTGCGGCGACGTCTGTTCGCCCCAGGGTCCGTGAGCGGCCGCACCCCGCGCCGATCGCACCTTGCATGGGGCGCGCGGTGGTCGGCGGCCGGTCGTGGGTACCTACCGGCTCCTCCTAATATTTCCGGCGAAGACACGGGCGAATCGCTAATAAGTATTAGGAGCAGCGCGTAGGTACTCAGGCCCACACCCCGGAAGCGGTCCGGCGGCTGGGCGGGGCGGCCAGGCCGAATGGCGGGCTGGTCCCGTACGATGGGGGTGGTGCCGCCCGCTTCGTCCGACGATCGATCCGCGCTCCGGGGGCGCTCGGAGGGCGACACCGACATCACGATCGAGGAGATCGAGGACGCCGTCGTCGACGGGGACAGCCCCATCCCGGCCCGGAGTGGCACCGCCCGGGCCGCCCTGTCGCACCGCACTTTCCGCATCGTGTTCCTGGGTGCCTTCGCCTCCAACATCGGCACCTGGATGCAGAACGTGGTCCTGGGGGCGTACGCCTACGACCTCACGCACTCGGCCACGTTCGTCGGCGTCATCATCTTCGCTCAGTTGGGGCCGACGCTCGTGTTGCCCATGGTGGGCGGCCTGCTGGCGGACAAGGTCGACCGGCGGCGCTTCCTGATCCTGTTGTCGATCGAGCAGCTGGTGTTCTCGTTGGGCGTGGCGCTGGTCGTGGAGTCCCCGCATCCGTCCAAGGTCCTGCTCGTCGTCATGGTGTTGTTGGTCGGCTGCGGCAGTGCCATGTTCGGGCCGGCGTACTCGGCGATCCTGCCGGGGCTCGTGGGGCGGGCCGACATGCCGGGGGCGATCTCGCTGAACTCGGCCCAGATGAACGCATCTCGGGTCGTCGGGCCGGTCATCGGCGGCGTGCTGTACTCGCTGATCGGGCCGACCTGGATCTTCGTCGGCAACGCCGCCACGTACCTGTTCGTCGTCGCCGCGTTGATGGCGGTCACGCTGCCGCCGGTGCCGCAGTCGCCGGCCGAGGCCAGCCGGTGGCGCCAGCTGACCGCCGGGGTGCGGGTGGCGCGGGAGGACCGCGTGGTGGGGCGGTGCCTGGTCACTGTGTTCGTGTTCTCGCTGCTGGCGCTGGCGTTCATCGGGCAGATGCCGGTGGTGGCGGCGCACAATTTGGGCATCAATCTCGCCAAGTCGCCCGACTACGGGATCCTCTACGCCTGCTTCGGCACCGGCGCGCTGGCCGGTGCGATCTCCATCGGGACGGTCTTCGCCCGCACGTCGAAACCCCTCCTGGTGCGGGTGTGCCTCGTCGGTTACTCGGTGGCGCTCTGTGTCTTCGCGCTCGAACGCGCGCCGCTGCCGGCGTACTTCACCGTGGCGGTCACCGGCGCGTTCTACTTCGCCTTCATCACCGCGCTGAACACCACGCTGCAGGGTCGTCTGGCCGAGCACGTGCGTGGACGGGTCATGGCGCTGTGGATGATGGGCTTCGGCGGCACGGTGGGCGTCGGCAACCTTTTGATCGGTCCCGTGGTGGAGGCGATCGGCATCACCGACGTCCTGCTGTTCGGCGCCGTCGTCGCGTTGGGCCTGGCCTGGTACGCCGACGTGCGCGAACCCGGGGAGGGGGTTCAGGTGGTGCTGGGGGCCGAGCTCGCCCAGTAGGCGTCGCGCAGGGGCTTCTTGTAGAGCTTGCCGTTCTCGCCCCTCGGGAGTTGGTCCATGAAGTCCACGGTACGGGGGCACTTGTAGTGGCTGAGGTGGTCGCGGCAGAAGGCGAGGATCTCCTGCTCCAGCTCGGGGCCGGGGGTGATGCCGGGGGCGGGCTGGACGACCGCCTTGACCTCCTCCCCCATCTCGGCCTCGGGGACACCGAAGACGGCGACGTCGGCGACCGCCGGGTGCAGCACGAGGACGGCCTCGATCTCCTGGGGGTAGATGTTCACCCCACCAGAGACGATCATGAACTGCTTGCGGTCGGTCAGGTACAAGAAGCCGTCGTCGTCGAGGTGGCCAATGTCCCACAGCGTGGCCCACCCCTTGTCGTTGAACGACTGGCGTGTCTTCTCGGGGTCGCCGTTGTACTCGAACGTCACGCCGGCGCGGCTGCCGAAGTAGACGACGCCGTCCTCGCCGGTCGGGACCTCCTCGCCATCCTCGCCGCAGACGTGCGCCTCGCCCCAGATGGCGCGGCCCACCGAGCCCGGATGGGCCAGCGCCTCCTCCGAGGTGATCCAGGTCATGCCCAGCCCCTCGGTGCCCGAGTAGTACTCGTGGATGACCGGACCCCACCACTCGATCATGCGTCGTTTCACTTCGGGCGCGCAGGGGGCGGCGGCGTGCACGACCGAGCGGAGTGATGTGAGGTTGTGCGCGTTGCGTTGCTCGTCGGGGAGCTTGAGCAGCCGGACGAACATGGTCGGCACGAACTGCGCGTGGGTCACCTTGTGCTCATCGATGAGCTCGAGGCAGCGGTTGGGATCGAACTTGTCCATCACGACGACCGTCCCGCCCATGCGCTGCACGGTCATCGACCACACGAGCGGGGCAGAGTGGTACAGCGGCGCCGGGCTGAGGTAGACGTCGCCCTCCTTGAAATCCATGATGCGCTCGAGCATCGGGGTGAGGGTGGCGGAGGTCCCGAAGTCGTCGCCGCTCAGGGCGCGCCGCACGCCCTTGGGGTGGCCGGTGGTGCCCGACGAGTACAGCATGGAGAAGCCTTCGTGCTCTTCTTCGAGTGCGGTGCTCGGGTGGGGGGCGACGAACTCGTCGTAGTCGGTGGAGCCGGGGGGGTCGGCGGTGGCGGGGTCGGGGGTGGCGGGGGCCGGCTCGCCCACGACGAGGCGCAGGTCGATGCTGGGCGTGAGGGCGACCATCTCTCGGGCCAACGGGTTGAGCGCCCGGGAGGTGATGAGCGTATGGGCGCCGCAGTCCTCGACGATGTACGCCGCCTCCTCGGCGGTCAGGTGGGTGTTGACCAGCGTGTAGTAGAGGCCGGAACGCTGGAGGCCGAACGCCACCTCGTGCGTGCGGTCGTCGTTGCGCATGAGCACCGCCACGTGGTCGCCCTCGCGCAGGCCGTACGCGTAGAGGGCCTGGGCCAGCCGGCACGAGCGCTCCTCGAGCTCGGCGAAGGTGACGACCCGGCCGTCGGAGGTGATCACCGCCGGGCGCTCCGGGTCCGTGACGACGTAGGTCGCCGGGCGAAAACGTGTCGTGGCGGGTGTGGTGGACGGATCGGGGCTCACGGCCCCAACTTCTAGTCGACCGGCCCCGTGACGCGCACGGTCGCGCCTGCTTGCGGTCCGTCTTCGGGGGTTGCGCGCCGGCGCGGAAGGCCCAGTGGGCCGAATCGGGTCTGGTACTCTCGATCGTCCCGGCCGGCGAGCAGCACAACCGGTGCGACCCACCCGCCGCTCGGTCCCAAACCCGTGACCACGCGCACCTTCTGCACAGTCCTCTCGACGAACTACCTGCCCAAGGCGCTCGCGCTCGCCGAGAGTCTGCGCCGGCACGAGGACGGCGCCAGGCTGAAGATCCTCTTCATCGACCACGCCGACGACGAGGGACTGCCCCACTTCGAGGGGATCGACAGTCTCAGCACGGCGTCACTCGGCCTGCCCCGTCGCACGGTGATGGAGCTCGTGATGTCCTACGACCTCGTCGAATTCGCCACGGCGATCAAGCCCCTGCTGTTCAAGCAGTTGCTCTCCGACGCCGATCAGGTCTTCTACCTGGACCCGGACACCTTCGTGGTCTCGCCGATGGCCGAGCTGTCGCCGGCGCTCGAGGCCTCGGCCGGCGGTATTTTGCTCACCCCGCACTTCCTGCAGCCGCCGCCGCGCGACGCGGAGATCAGCGACGGGCACATGCTGCTGGTCGGCGTCAACAACCTCGGCTTCGGCGGGTACGACCGACGCTCGGTCGACATGCTCGACTGGTGGTGGGGCCATCTGCGCACCGAGTGCCTCTACGACCCGTTGGCCGGGCTGTTCGTCGACCAGAAGTGGATGGACATCGGGGCCACCTTGTTCCAGGCCGGCTCGTTCCGCCACGCCGGCTACAACGTCGGCGTCGGCAACCTGACCGAACGCCCGCTGGCCCAAGACGCCGACGGCTACTACGTCGCGTCGACCGGCGAGCGCCTACGGCTCTTCCACTTTCACGCGTTCGACTCCAGCACACCGGAGAAGCTCTCGGTCCGTTTCCGTCACACGACCGACAACGAGCTGGGAGACGACAGCGCGGTGCTCCAACTGTGCAAGGAGTACGCCGACATCCTCGTCGGCTTCGAGCAGAGCCTCCCGCCGGCGCCGTCGTACCCGTACTGGACCGACACGCGGGGGCGCGCGATCGGGCGCCAGCTCCGTCGGGCGTACGGTCGCGAGGCACAGACCAGCGAGAGCCCTCTGCCCTCGCCCTTCGAGCCGTCCGAGGCGACCGCCTGGGAGCGGTGGCGCCGCCGGGCGTGGCGGCCGATCGCACGGGGGTTGCTAGGTGAAACCGCCAAGTGCGTCCGCATCGTCTTGCCCGAGGGATACGAACAGGTGCGCACGCGGTTCCCGAAACTGAGCAACAAGTTGAACGACCGCTTCAAGAGCGGTGGGGGCCTCTGGGGCTAGGCGGCTACAGAGCGGGCTCCGCGGTGTGCCCCGCTCCGCTCAGATCATGTAGCGGCGGTGGTCCTCTTCTGTGGGGTGGAAGACGCGGAGATCGGGAAGCTCGCGCACCGCCTCGGCGGGGTTGCCCCGATAGAACGTCTGTTCCTTGGTCAGCTTGGTCGTGATCACCGAGCCGGCCGAGACGATGCAACGCGCCGGGACCCGCGTCCCGGACAAGAGGATGCATCCGGACATGATGCCGGTGTTGGCGCCGATCTCGACCGCGCTGGTCACGTGCTGGTTGCGCACGAGATCGAGGCTGTGGGTCAGGACCTGGCACCGGTAGCCCACCAGCCCGCCATTTTCGCCGATGGTGACCAGATCGCTGCAGTCGATCTCGTGGCCGACGGTGATCTTGGCCCACTCGCCCATGATGAGTGAGGGCTCGTGCGATTGTCCCTGGGCTTGGATGACCTGCCGTGCGATCGGATGAGTCTGGATCCAGTTCCGGGTGCCGATGGACGCACCCCGGCCGAGCCGCACCTCGTCCAAGCCTCGGATCACGTTGAACGGACCGATGCTCGATTCGGGGCCCATCGTCACGTGCTTGACCATGATGATGCTGCGCCCGATGTAGGCGCTCGGGTCGATGTCCCAGCCGAGGAACTTGCGGGCCAGCTCGACGCGCAGCTGCGCCGGGAGCACCAGCATCAACAGAGCAATGATCTTCGGGAGCACGCTCGGGCCTGCCTTCCTAGCCCTTCCGGCGCCAGTAGGCGCCAAAGCCATCGATGTCGATGATCTCCTCGTCAATCCCGTGCTTGGTGCGGTAGTCGATGATGGCCTGCCCGGCCTGGGGCGAGTGACTGCCGAAGTCGTCGACAATGCAGTAGCCGCCCGGGCTGAGCTTGGGGTAAAGGGCCTCGATCGCCTGGGCGGTCGACTCGTACATGTCGCCGTCGAGTCGCATAACCGCCAGCTTGTCGATGGGGGCGCTCGGCAAGGTGTCCTTGAACCATCCGACGAGGAACTTGACGCGGTCGTCGAGCACCCCGTAGCGCTCGAAGTTGTGGCGCACCTGGTCGGCGCCGACGCTGAGCCCACCGCGGGTGTGCAGGTCGTCGCCGGTGTCGGCCGGGTAGAGGGCGGCGTTGGGCGGGGGCAGGCCCTGGAACGAGTCCGACACCCACACCGTCCGCGTCGTGTCGCCGCGGGCCAACAGGTTGGCCTTCATGAAGATGCAGGCCCCGCCGCGCCAGACCCCAGCCTCGATGAGGTCGCCGGGGATGTCGTCGTCAAGGATGGATTGCACGCAGAACTGGATGTTGTCCATGCGCTTGAGACCGATCATCGACTCGGCACGCGCCGGCCAATCCCGCCCCACCTCGCGCAGCTTGGGGTCGTAGGGCTTCTTGTAGACGATCTCGACCTTGAAGCGAGAGGCCACCTGGCCGGCCAGGTTCCCGGCCTTGCGCTTCAGCGTGGGTGAGCCGGCGGTGCGCACTCCCCCCATGATCGAGTCGTTGTCCTCGGCCAGCGCACCGGTCAAGGAGCGCTTGAGCAGATCGAGGTAGAGGCGTGTGACATCAGTGGTCTCTTCGACGGGCACGGGCCAAAGAGTAGCCGCCGCCCCGTGGGCTCTTTGGCGCCGCCCCGTGGGCTCTTTGGCGTCGCCCCCAGGGTGCCGGCGCCGCCCAAACTCGCGTTTGGCAGCGCCGGCGTCACGAGCTGGTTCGGATGGCGGGCACGATCGACGTCAGCGTGTTCAGCGTGGTCGTGCTGAAGGAAAGCTGCGACACGCCTCGATCGCGTAAGGCAATACGTCGACTGAACGTTCGGGTGCGCCGTGGCTCGGCAACAAGTCGAGCGCGGCTCCTGCAAAGGTTCACACCTGACGCACAGGGTCTTCCGTCAGGATGGAGCCGGCGGTCCCCGCGGTCTCCCGCTGCTGCGAGATAACGTGAACCGTACTGGCGTCTCGTGCGCCGGGCGGGGCCCGATCGGCGCTCGTAAGGGCGTCCGTGCAGTACGTAATGTCGTCGGAGCGCCACCGTTTCCGTGAAGGCGGGAAGCTCTCTGGCTGCAGTCACGCCAGGGTTGGGAAAGGAGCATCATGGACGAGGAGCATCGCGACGGTGCCTCGGACGCACACATCGAAGCCGCCCACGAATGGGCTTCGGCCGACGCGACACCACTCTTTCCCTGGCGGTCGCTCCTCCGGCGCATT
>DASZLL010000011.1:0-12049 GCA_035552395.1 Acidimicrobiales bacterium | reverse complement strand
CGGCTCCACGCCAGCGCCGCCGGCTCGGCGTACAAGGGGAGGGACACCATCTGGTCCCATAACTGGGTGTCCGCCTGCGCGTAAATCCCTGCCGCCGTGTTCGGGTTCAGCTGCTGCGACGCCGTCTCCACCAGCTGCTCGAACGCCGTGTTGTCGTACCCCGTCCAGTCCTGCGACCCGTTCTTGCCCGCCGGGCCGAGCAGCGTCGTGTACCAGGCCAGCGTCTGGCTCAGGTAGGGGGTGAAGGTCACGGGGAACACCGCCAGGTCGGCGTAACCGCCGGCCAGCGCTTCGCCCGCCGCCGCCACCGAGCTCATCGCCTCGAGTTGGGTGTCCAACCCCGCGGCCACCAGGTCGTCACGGATCATCGGGGCGGCCGACGCCGCCCACGGGTCGCTCTGGTCGAAGGCCAGGTGCAGCGTGAAGGGCACGCCGAAGGCTGAGTGGTAATAGGGCGAGTCCGGCGTGCGGACCAACCCCGACGCCGCGAGGAACGCCGCCGCCTGGTCCGGCACCGGCGTAAGGGGGAAGTTCACGGTGCCTCCGGCGCCGATCACCGTGGTCGATGTCGACGACGTCGCGGGCGGAATGGTCGTCGTGGGTACCGCCGAGGTCGGGGCCGGCTTGTACCCCTGCTGCCCCTGCACGTAGATGTGGCTGTCCCCCACCGCGATCCCCGGGACCGCCCAACCCGCCGCTTGATTGAGGAGGTCCTGGCGATTGATCGACAGCGCGATGGCCGTACGCAGGTCGGGCGAGAGCCTCGCCTCGAGCGAGCTGGCCATCGCGAGCTCCAGCTGCGTCGCCGACGTGTCGACGTCGCTCTCCACCGCCGGCAGCCCCGTCATGTCGGTGAGGAAGGACGGGGTCACCGTCGCGGGCTCGGCCACCTGCACGAACCCGGTGCTCATCCACGACGCCAGCTGCGCGGTCGAGGACGCCACGTGCACGGTGATCGACTTGGCGTTGGCCGGAGTCCCCCACCACTTCGGGTTCTGCACCAGCTTGATCGTCGAGCCCGACACGCTTCCGATCTCGAAGGGCCCGCCCGACAGGTCGATGCTGGGGCTGACGGTGGAGCAGTTGGGGTTCCAACCCTCCTTCTCCATGACGTGGGCGGGGAGCAGGTTGGCGAACAGCATCTGCCAGTCCGCGAACGTGTTCTTGAATTTCACGGTGACGGTGTGGCCCCCGTTCGACCCGGTCACCGACGCGACGTCGCGGTAGCCGGCGATGCTCACGACGTCGGTCGAGGTTCCGTCCGGGTTCCCGCGCTGCTGTTCCCAGGCGTACTCGAAATCGGCCGCCGTGATCGGCACCCCGTCGGACCAGACGGCCTTCGGGTTGAGGGTGTACACGATCGTCTCGGGTTTCGTGTTGACGACCTCGGCCTGCTGAATGAACGCGGAGTTCGCCTCGGGTTCGCCCTGGGTGGTCTCGACGTCGGGCACGTACGGGCTGGGGAGCACCCCGCCCAGCACGGTCAGGGTCCCGGGCGTGTCACCCGACGGCGTGTTCGGGTTGCAGCCCGTCGGGCTCCCGGTCATGCCGAAGGAGATGGCGCCGTTGCTCACCGCGACGTAGGTCACCGTCGTGCTGCCGCCGCTCGGCCCCCCACAGGCGGAGGCCACCACCGCCACTGCGCCCAGGGCCGAGACCAGCCCGACCAGCTCGCGCCAGCGCCAGCGCCGGGGGCGTCGGCCCCGGCCCGTCACTGCAGCCGGAGATCCAGCGTCACCGTGCAGAGGGCGAAGATGATGGCCACCGTGACCGTGATGCGGTCGAGGTTCCGCTCCACCACCGTCGAGCCCTGTGCGGCCGCCCCCACGCTGCCGCCGAACATGTCGGACAGGCCGCCGCCCTTGCCGCTGTGCATCAGGATGAGGAAGATCAGTCCGAGCGCGCTGAGGACCTCGACTACCACGTAAATCCAGGTGACGGCCGTCAAGGTTGCCAACAACGGAGGATCCTCCAGCTCAAGCCTGGAGCGGCAAATCGCCTGCTCAGGCTAGGAACGGTAGCAGGCGGCGGTGGCCCGGATGACGTCGGTGAACTTCGCCGCCTCGAGGCTGGCGCCCCCGACGAGCAGGCCGTCCACGTCGGGCTCGCTCATCAGGTCGGCCGCGTTCTCGCCGTTCACCGACCCGCCGTACTGGATCCGCACGCCCGCCGCCGCCTCTTCGCCGCCGACCTTCGCGACCAGGGACCGGATGAAGACGCAGGCGTCCTCTGCGTCCATCGCCGTCGCCGCCTTCCCCGTCCCGATGGCCCAGATCGGCTCGTACGCCAGGACCAGCCCGGCCAGCACCTCGGCCGCCAGCCCGGCGAGCGCGGCGAGCACCTGCTCCTCCAGCACGCTCTCGGTGTGGCCCGCCTCGCGCTGTTCCTCTGACTCGCCCACGCAGACGATCGGCGTCATCTCGTGGCGTAGCACCGCCCGCAGCGTGGCGGCCACCGTCGCGTCGTCCATGCCGAAGAGGGTGCGCCGCTCCGAGTGCCCGACGATGACGTAGGTCGTCCCGAGGCGGGCCAAGAAGCGCGGGCTCACCTCACCCGTGAACGCGCCGGCGTCCTCGGAGGAGCAGTGCTGCGCGCCGAGCGCGAGCGGGAGATGCTCCTTCTCGACCAACGTCTGCACGGTGCGCAGGTCGGTGAACGGCGGGTGGACCGAGACGTCCACGCGGGCGACGTCCTCGGGCTTCACGCGCAGGCCGAGGTCGCGCACGGTGTGCAGCGCCTCGATGTGGTCGTGGTGCATCTTCCAGTTCCCGCTGACCAGCGGGCGCCGGGCCGTCACCCCTGCGGGGCGTTCGAGGCCTGGCGCAGGGCGTCGATCCCCGGGAGGTGCCCCTCGGACTCGATGAACGACAGCGATGCGCCGCCCCCCGTCGAGAGGTACCCCACCTGATCGCACAGGCCGAGCTCCTCCAGCGCGCTGGCACTGTCGCCGCCGCCGACCACCGTGAAGGCCGGCGCCTCGGCCACGGCCTGGGCCACCACCTTGGTGCCGCGGGCGAAACGCGGGTCCTCGAACGCGCCGAGCGGCCCGTTCCACAAGACGGTGCCGGCGTCGCCGACCGCCGCCGCGAACGCCGCGGCCGAGTCGGGCCCGATGTCGAGCCCGGTCCAGCCGTCGGGCAGGTCGCCCTCGATCACCTTGACGCTCCCCCGCGACCCCACGCCCTCGTTCGGCGGCCCGAACGACGCGCCCGGCTCGAGGGCCCGGGTGTCGGTCGGCAGGAGGATGCGGACCCCCGACGCCAGCAGCTCCCGGCAGTCGTCGAGGTGCGATTCGTCGAGCAGCGAGCTGCCGATCTGCTGGCCGCGGGCCGCCATGAAGGTGAAGGCCATGCCGCCGCCGACGATGAGCGTGTCCACCTTGGTGGCCAGCACCTTGAGGACCGAGAGCTTGTCCGCCACCTTGGCCCCGCCGACCACGGCCACGAAGGGCCGCACCGGCGCGCACAAAAGGCCGCCCAGGACCTCGACCTCGCGGGCGAAGCGCAGGCCGGCCGCGCTCGGAAGGAACTGCGGCGGGCCCACGATCGAGGCGTCGCTGCGGTGCGCCGCGCCGAAGGCCTCGTCGACGTAGGCGTCGTACCCCTCGATCAGGCGCTGCACGAAGGCCGGGTCGTTCGACTTCTCGCCCGGGTCGAAGCGCAGGTTCTCGGTCAAGGTGACGCCGGGACACAGCGCGGCGAGGCGCTCGCGCACCGGGTCCATCTCCCAGCGTGCGTCGGGCGCGCCCGACGGCCGGCCGAGGTGCGACGCCGCGGTGACCTCGGCGCCCTCGTCGAGCAGCCGGCGCAGCGTCGGCAGCGCGGCGTTGATGCGGAAGTCGTCGGCCACGGTGGCCCGGCCGCGGACGCCGATGTGCAGCGGGACGTTGAAGTCGACCCGCACGAGCACCCGCTTGCCCTCCAGGGGCGGCAGGTCGCTCAGCAGTGGGATGCCGCGCCGGGGGTCGACCGTCATCCCCGAAGACCCAGAGGACTCCGAAGGACCCGCACCGCTCCGCTCAGCCACGCAGCCTCGGCCGTTCAGCCGCCGACCAGGACGGTCAGGTCGACCAGGCGGTTCGAGTAGCCCCACTCGTTGTCGTACCAGCCGAACGTCTTGACGAGCGACATGGCGTCGTTGATCGGCATGACCATGGTCAGACCGGCGTCGAAGGTGCACGAGGCCGGCGACCCGACGATGTCGCTCGAGACGATCGGGTCCTCGGTGTACTCGAGCACCTTGTCGAGCGGCGGTTTGGCTGCGGCCGTGGCGAAGGCGGCGTTGACGTCGGCCACCGACGGGTTGCCCTGCACGACGGCGGTGAAGTCGGTGATCGAGCCCGCCGGCACCGGCACCCGCAGCGACGTCCCATCCAGACGGCCCTTCATGGCGGACAGCACCAGCCCGGTGGCCCGCGCCGCGCCGGTCCCCGTCGGCACGATGTTGTTGGCCGCCGCCCGCGCCCGCCGCAGGTCCGTGTGCGGCAGGTCGAGCAGGTTCTGGTCGTTGGTGTACGCGTGCACCGTCGTCATGAGCCCGCTTACGATGTCGAACTCGTCGTCGATCACCTTGACCATGGGGACGAAGCAGTTCGTCGTGCACGAGGCGTTCGAGATCACCACGTCCTTCTCGGGGTCGTACTCCTGGTCGTTGACGCCCATCACGAGGGTGGCGTCGGCGTCGCCCGAGGGTGCCGAGATGATGACCCGCTTGACCGTGCCACCCAGGTGCGCCGCCGCCTGCTCCCGGCTGGTGAAGATCCCGGTGGACTCCATCACCACGTCGGCCCCGAGCAGGTCCCAGGGCAGTTGCGCCGGGTCCCGCTCGGCCATGACGCGGATGTGGCGGTCGCCGACCAGGAGGTCGTTGCCCTCGACGTCGACCGGCACCGGCAGGCGGCCGTGGGTCGAGTCGTAGCGCAGCAGGTGCGCCAGCGTCTTGGGCGAGGTGAGGTCGTTGACGCCGACCACGTCGACGTCGGCGCCGGTGGCCAGCACGGCGCGCAGGAAGTTCCGCCCGATGCGCCCGAAGCCGTTGATCCCGACCCGCACGGTCATGTCATCCTTCTCTCTCGATCCGCCGGGCGACTATGCCAGCAGACCCGACAGCGCCTCCGCCAGTCTGGCGGGGCTGTGAACGAGCCGGTTCTCGCCCGTCAGGGGAACGTCGCGCACCGGCACATCCGTCGCACCAATCGCCATGCCCTGGATGCTGTCACACACGACTACGTCCACAGTGACATTGTGCCTGGCCAGGGCGGCGACGTGCGCGGCGACGTCATAGCCCGTCGTCTCGGGGACCTGCGGACGCAGGTTGCAGACGTAGACGACCTGGGCCTTTGACGAGGCCACCGCCTCGGCGATGCCCTGCACCGACACGGCGGCCAACACGCTGGTGAACAGGGATCCGGGCCCGATCACCACTTGATCGGCCTCGAGGATGCGCTCGACCGCCAACGGCGGTGGCAGGGCGTCGTCGGGCACCAGCGAGACCGCCCACAGGTCGCCGGTCCCCATGACCGCCACCTGGCCCGCCACCGTGCCCTGGGCTGACTCGGCCTTGAGCACGACCGGCTCGGTCGTCGCCGGCAGCACATCGCCCTTTGCCCCCAACGCCAGCGCCGCCTCCCGCACGCCCTGCACCAGGTCGCCCGTGGCGTCGATCAGCCCCAACAGGATCAGGTTGCCGAGCGCGTGCCCGGCCAGCTCGCCCACGTCGTAACGCCGCTCGAACGCGACGGCCAGGGCCGAGCCCTCTTCGGCCAGCGCGACGAGGCACTTGCGGATGTCGCCCAGCGCGACCACGTTGAGGAGCTCGCGCAGGCGGCCGCTGCTGCCGCCGTCATCGGCCACCGACACCACGCCCGTGAGCGTCCCGGCGTAGCGGCGCGCCGCCTTCAGCGTCACGGCCGTGCCGTGCCCCCCGCCGATCGCCACGACCGCCGGGCCGGGCTCAGTCACGGTCGATGTCCCGGTGGAAGACGGACACGCCCTGTCCTTGCCCACCGAGACGGATCGCCAACGCCTCGGCCAGCGCAACCGAACGGTGGCGGCCGCCCGTACACCCCATGGCAATGGTCAGATACGACTTCCCCTCGCGCACGAACGCCGGCAGGATGCTCGTGAGCAGGTCGTCGACCTTCTCCAAGAAGGCCCCCGACTCCGGCTGCCCGAGCACCCACTCCCGCACCGGCTCGTCGAGGCCGCTGTACGGCCGCAGCTCCTCGATCCAGAACGGATTGGGCAAGAAGCGGCAGTCGAAGACGATGTCGACATCGAGCGGGAGCCCGTGCTTGTACCCGAACGAGATGACCGAGGTCTGCATGCGCGGCACGTCCTCGGACCCGAAGGCCTCGAGGATGCGGGCGCGCAGCTGGTTGGAGTTGAGCTCGGTCGTGTCCACGAGCAGGTCGGCCCGCGCCCGCACCGGCTCGAGCAGCTCACGCTCGCGGGCGATCGACGCCTCCACCCCACGGGCCGGCAGGGGGTGGCGCCGTCGGGTCCCCTCGTAGCGACGCACCAGCACGTCGTCCGGTGCGTCGAGGAACACGATGCGCACCCGCTTGCGCGTGCCCCGCAGCTCGTCGAGCACGTCGGGGAGGTCGTCGAAGTACTCGGCCCCGGTGTCGCTCCCGCCCCGCCCGATGACGAGCGCCACCCGCTCGATCCCCGAGCCCGGGCGGTCGACCATCTCGACCATTTTCATGATCAGCCCAGCCGGCAGGTTGTCGATGACGAACCAGCCCACGTCCTCGAGCGCGGCGGCGGCCGTCGACCGGCCCGCGCCGGACATCCCCGTCACCACGGCGAACTCGCTCATTGCCCCCCAGCCTTGCGCACGCCCTCGTAGACGGCGAGACCGACGCTGTCGGGCAGCCACGAGCGGGCCAGAAGCTCCTCGATCGAGGCCGCCCGCACCGCGCTGACCCCGCCGAATTCCTTGATCAGGCGGGCCTTGCGGCTCGGCCCGAGGCCCGGGATGTCGTCGAGGATGCTCTTGGTCATCCGCTTGCCCCGGCGCTCCCGGTGGAAGCTGATGGCGAAGCGGTGCGCCTCGTCCCGCACCCGCTGGAGGAGGTAGAGGGCGTCCGAGCCGCGACGCAGCCGGATCGGGTCCGGCGAGCCGGGCCGGTACACCTCCTCGAATTGCTTGGCCAGCGCGGCCAGCTCGATCTCGTTCTCGAGCCCGAGCTCTCGCACCACCCGCTCCGCCACCCCGAGTTGGCCCTTGCCCCCGTCGACGAGCAAGAGGTTGGGGCGGTAGGCGAACCGCTTCGGCCGCTCCCCCACCGGAAGCTTCTCCGCCGCCTTCAGCGCGGTGAGCCGGCGCGTCAAGACCTCCTCCATGGCGGCGTAGTCGTCGTTGCCGCGCACGGTCTTGACCTTGAAGCGCCGGTAGTCCGAGCGTTTGGCCAGCGCGTCCTCGAGGACGACCATGGAGCCCACGTAGTCGGTGCCCTGCAGGTGGCTCATGTCGTAGCACTCGATCCGCAGCGGCGCCTCGCGCAGCGACAGCGCGCTCTGCAGCTCGGTCAGCGCCTTCGACCGCGCGTTGTGGTCGGAGGCCCGCCGCAACCGGTGCCGGGCCAGGTCCTCGCTGGCCGACCGCGTCACCGTGTCCTGCAGCGCCCGCTTAGCCCCGCGCAGCGGGACCGCGATGTCGACCGGCCCGCCCCGCACATTGCGCAGCCAGCTCTCCAGCAGCTCGCGGTCGTTCGGTTCCTCGGGTACCAGCACCCGCCGCGGCACGTCGGCCCCGTCCGCGCCGTAGACCTGCCCCACGACGGTGGCCATGAACTCGGGCGCCGACAGGTCCTCGACCTTCTCGGCCACGAAGCCGCGGTGCCCGACGACCCGGCCCCGGCGCACGATGAAGATCTGCACCGAGGCTTCGAGTGGGTCCTCGGCCATCCCCACCACGTCGAAGTCCTCGGGGCGGTCCGAGACCATCTGCTGGGTGTCCGCCGCCTTGTGCACCGCCGCGATGCGGTCGCGCAGGCGCGCCGCCCGTTCGAACTGCAGATCGTCGGACGAGGCCAGCATCTCGGCTTCCAGGCTGGCCAGGATCGGCTCGGTGTCCCCCGAGAGAAACCGCATCAGGTCGTTGACGTAGCCGTCGTAGGCCTCGTGGTCGACGGCACCCACGCACGGCCCCGAGCAGCGCTCGATGTCGTAGAGCAGGCACGGCCGGCCCAGTCGCTTGTGCCGGGTGAACTTGGTGTCCGAGCAGGTGCGCACCGGGAAGCTCCGGATGAGCAGATCCAGGGTCGAGCGGATGGCGTAGGCGTGCCCGTAGGGCCCGAAGTAGCGGACGCCCTTGCGCTTGCGCCCCCGCACCACCGCCGGGCGTGGCCACTCCTCGTTCAAGGTGATGGCCAGCCACGGATAGCTCTTGTCGTCCTTGAGCCGCACGTTGTAGCGCGGTAGGTGCGACTGGATCAACGAGTGCTCGAGGATGAGCGCGTCGACCTCGGTGTCCACCACCACCCACTCGACGGTGTCCGCCTGCGCCACCATCTGGGCGGTCCGGGGCATGAGCTTGGCCGAGTCCTGCCAGTAATTGGGCAGGCGGTGCCGCAATGACTTCGCCTTGCCCACGTAGAGGACCCGGCCTTCGGCGTCCTGGAATTGGTAGACGCCGGGGGCGTCGGGGATCGACCCGGTAGGCGGCCTGTACTGCATCAATCCCACTCTCGCGCAGCTACTGGGGCCGGGCAGTACACTGACCGTGCCGGCCTGGTTTCCGGCACACAACCTCGCATCGAGGCCGACATACCCGCGGATGGGCGACCAGGCTGTCCCCGCCGGCCAGATCGATGCACTCCCGTGAAGGGGGCAGACAGAATGCTCAGGCTCCAAGCGCCCCTCCCCGAGCGCTACACCGCCGCGACCGACGACGAGCTGGCCGCCATGATCGGCCACGCCAAGGCGACGCTCGGTTCCCGGCTTTTCATCCTCGGGCACCACTACCAGCGCGACGACGTGATGCGTTGGGCCGACGCCCGGGGCGACTCCTTCGGGCTCTCTCGGATTGCCGCCAACCAAACCGACGCCGAGTACATCGTCTTCTGCGGTGTCCACTTCATGGCCGAGTCGGCCGACGTGCTGACGGGCGACCACCAGCAGGTGCTCCTGCCTGACCTGAATGCCGGCTGCTCCATGGCCGACATGGCCGACATCGACCAGGTCGAAGAGGCGTGGGACGAGCTGGGCCAGGTGATCGACGTCGACCGCCTGATCCCGGTCACCTATATGAACTCGGCCGCCGCCCTGAAGGCGTTCGTCGGACGAAAGGGCGGCGCGGTGTGCACCTCGTCCAACGCCCGGGCCGTCCTGACCTGGGCGCTCGAACGGGGTGACCGAGTCCTCTTCTTCCCGGACCAGCACCTGGGCCGCAACACCGGCTACCAGCTCGGCTACGGCCCCGACGACATGCGCGTCTGGAACCCGCGCCAGGCTCTCGGCGGCCTGTCCGACCGGGAGGTCAAGGAGTCGACGCTGCTCCTGTGGAAGGGCCACTGCTCCGTGCACCAGCGCTTCCGACCCGAGCACGTCGAGGCTTTCCGCGCCGAGCACCCCGACGGCATCGTCATGGTCCACCCGGAGTGCGCGCACGAGGTGGTGGAAATGGGCGACGTCACCGGGTCGACCGACGCCATCATCAAGGCCGTCGACGCCGCGCCGGCCGGCTCGGTCATCGGCGTCGCCACCGAGATCCACCTCGTGAACCGGCTCGACCACGAATCGCCCGACAAGACCGTCGTCTGCCTCGACCCGCTCGTGTGCCCCTGCTCGACCATGTCGCGCATCGACCCCCCGCACCTGGCGTGGATCCTCGAGGGGCTCGTCGCCGGCGAGGTGCGCAACCGGATCGTGGTCGACGCCGACACGACCGAGTGGGCCAAGGTCGCGCTCGAGCGGATGCTCGCCATCACGTAGTCGCGGCGCGCGTCAGCGCCGATCGGCCGCCGGTAGGGTCAGCACAACGCCGATTGATCGACGAGAGGTCGCTCCGTGTCCGACTTTCCCTCCGCCCCCGTGCAGACGAACCACGTCGAGCCGGTCCCCCGGCGCATCCGTGCCGTGCTCGCCGGCCAGACGATCGTCGACACCACCCAGGCCCGCTACGTCTGGGAATGGCCGCCCTTCCCGCAGTACTACGTCCCGCTGGCCGACGTGCGCACCGACGTGCTCGTCGACGAAGGCACCACGGAGGAGACCCCACGCGGCGACGTGAAGATCTTCGGGATCGAGCTCGGCGACGTGCACCGCCCCAAGGCGGCGAAGGTGCTCGGCGCGGCAAAGGTCGAAGGCCTCGACGACACCGTGCGCTTCGAGTGGTCCGCCTTTGACGCCTGGTACGAGGAGGACGAACAGGTCTTTGTGCATCCGCGCAACCCGTACACGCGGGTCGACTCCCTCCGCTCCACCCGGACGGTGCGCGTCGAGTCACACGGTGTCGTCCTCGCCGAGTCGTCGTCTCCCGTCCTTTGCTTCGAGACTGGGCTCCCGACGCGCTATTACCTCAACCGCACCGATGTCGACTTCACCAAGTTGGTCCCCACCGACACGGTCACATCGTGCCCGTACAAAGGCACGACGACGGGCTACTGGTCGGCGCTGGTCGAGGGCCGGACGCATCCCGACGTCGCGTGGGTCTACGACTTCCCCACCCGCGACGTGCTCGCCATCGCCGGGCTGATCGCGTTCTACAACGAGAAGCTCGACCTCTTCCTCGACGACGTCCAACTCGACCGTCCACAGCTACCGCGGCGCTAGGGCATCTCCGCGCCCGTAACGGGCGACGCAAGCAACCCCGCGCCAGGGAACCTCTATTGCGCTACCGCCGTGCCGCCCCGCACGGCGGAAACCCGGTCCGAATCTCCCGCGTTGCGTCGGAGAGCTTCCTTATACTGCGGCCACGCGAAGAAGGGAGGCGGCATGCGACGGGTCCTGATGATCGCATTCGTAAGCATCGCAACGGCGGGCGGACTCTTCGCCGTGTCGGCGGTCCCGGCTTCTGCGAGCACCATCGCAACGCAGGTCGTACTGCCGGTGGTCCCCGCCGCCGTGAACGTCCCCAGTGCCATGACGGCGACGGTGGAGCCCAACGGGACCGGCGGCACGGTCGCCATCACCGGGACGGTGACGTTCAGCGCAGGCGGGAGCCCGATCTCGGGCTGTCAGAACATTCCTACCTCATCGGCCGGCGGGCTGAATGCGTCGGCGGAGTGCGACATCACCTATACCTCCACGGGGTCGGTCACGATCACCGCCTCCTACGCAGGTGACAGCAACTGGAGTCCGTCGAACTCTGCCGGCGCCGTGGAAAATGTGCTCGAGCCGGCCACGGTCACGGCATCCGCTCCCGCCACCGCCCAGTTGAACCAGACGGTCGCGCTCTCCTCCACGGTCACCGGCTCCTTCGGGACGCCAACCGGGCAGGTGATGTTCGAGGACAGCCAGGGTAATCAGCTGTGCACCGCCACCCTCAGTGGCGGCCACGGCAGCTGCAATTTCGCCTTCAGCTCGGGCGGCGCGCAGACGGTGAAGGCGGACTATCTCGGCAATTCGACCTACGCGAACTCCACGGGCAGCAATTCGTTCGGCACTGCCACGGTCGTGGTCGGGGTGCCGCCGACGACGACGTCGCTCACCGCGCAGCAGGTCGGCCTCTCCTCACCCAGCGTGCCGCCCGGACTGACCGCCTCGACGATGCAGTTCACCGCGACGGTCGCCGCGACCGGTTCCCCCGGAGCCGCCCTGTCCGGATCGGTGAGCTTCACCATCAACGGGCACCCGGTGCAGGGCCTGGGCTGCACGGGCCAGGCGGTCAGCGGCGCTTCTCCTCAGGCGGTGACCTGTTCGACGACCGACCCCGAGCAATTCGGCGGGCCCGTGGTCGCCACGTACTCGGGGGATCCCCACTTCGCCGGGTCCACCTCGACCCCGCTCACGCCGCCCTTCACGCCGGACACCACGAGCATCAACTCGCTGACCGCGATTCCCCCCGGCGTCATCGTCGGCCAGTCGCTGACGCTGCGGGCGCA
>DASZLL010000010.1:0-2770 GCA_035552395.1 Acidimicrobiales bacterium | reverse complement strand
CATACGGCTCGAGGGCCGCCGCTCCCTCGCGGGCGATGTCGAGAAGCCCGACGGAGGCGGCCACGCCTACAGCAAGGGCGACCACGAGGAGGAAGTCGACGTCGCGGGGAATGCCGGCCACGCCATTGGCCATCAACTGCGTGATGATCAACCCGGCCCGATCGGGCTGACCGGCCGCGAGCCACAGGTCGGCGGCGACGACCGAAATCGACGGGATGCCCTCGGCCAGCCCGAAGTCCTCATGAGCGAGCGCTTCGTCCTGCATGGTTGCGAGGTCGCCGGAAACAAGAGCTCGCATCGCCCACAGCTCGTGCAGGACGCCCTCGACATCCGGTTCGGCGACCTTGGCACCAATGGCCGCTGTCCGTTCTATCTGCAGCTCAGCGGCACCCAGGTCGTCTGTGGCCAGAGCGTGCATCGCACGCCGTGAGGCGGCAAAGAACGCAGCGCGGTCCGAGCCCGACTCCTCGGCCTCTGAATCGGGGGCCCGGAGTTGGCGATGCACGGCAACGATGTCGAGGCATTCCCAGGCCGTGGTGAGTCGCCACAGGTGTGCGGAGAGGCGTAACTCGGGCGCAGACAGGTGGGCGGCAACGTCATCGAGTCGCGCCGCCAAACTGACCCTCTCGCTGAAGTCGTCCGGACCCCAGTGGGCGACCAGCGCCGCGTCCAACGCGTCGGCCGCCGCCTCGGGCGTGGCCACTTGTGTCGCCAGAGCCTGTGCGTCCTCGGCGAAGCGGGCGGCCCGCAGCGCATCGCCGCCATAGACCCACGAACGGGCCAGCGCGGCGGCCAGCCGGCACCGGATCGTCGCTGAGGTCGCGGCCTCGTATGCCTCGTGCAAGAGAGCTGGAATCTGACCGGGGTACACCCCGAAGCGTTGACCGGTCGGCATAGCCAACGCCGCGGCGGCCATGGTCTCGCTGTCACCGGACGCCCGCGCCGCCGTGAAGGCGGCGATCAAGGCGGCCCTCATGGCATCGACATCGCCCGCGCCTCGGGCCGCTGAGGCCGCCTCGAGGTATTGGGCCGCCTCGGCGGACGAGCCGCCTATGGCTGCGCCCTCCATTGGGACGATGATATGGCCGTTGCCCGGCGGCTCACGGGCGCAGCAGCTCCACCATCTGACGGTGGCGCTCTACCAGGGCCTGGTCCCAGTCGCCGGTGCAGTAGACCGACAGCTGCGAGATTGCCCCGTCGGCCACGTCGGCTCGGAAGAGCTCTCGGCAGTACCACGACTCCCCGTCCTGGTCCCATTCCTCCTCCACCTCCAGTACGAAGCCAGTGGGGGTCGCGTCGAGACGGGAGCGCGGCACCCGACCGGGACTCGGATGGCCGGCTGCCCGGCCTCGCACGATGTTCTCGACACCTTCGAACTGCAGTCGCCACTGCGGCAACGTGAAGTCGCAGAACGCGTCCGCGGTGAACAGGCCTTCGGGGGGCACGCCAGTCTCGAGGAAGTCAATGAGCATGGCGGCAAGTTCGCGGCCAACCGTCTCGTCGTTGACGGTGGTCATGACTGGCCTCCCGCAGCGGTTGCCATGTTGGCGCCGAGCACGGACAGAGTCGCGGCCAGCTTTTCGGTGGGACTGAACTCGATGACCTCGGTGCCGGCCGTGACGACCGGCACATGTCCGGGCCGGGCGAGATAGGCGTCGCCCGCGACAAACGTCTCCTCGATGTCGGCGTAGCGCAAGCGGAGCTCACCACTGACCACCACGCCCAAGTGCGGGCATTGACAGCGGTCGTCGGGCAGGCCCTTGAACATCGGGGTGCCATCGGCGTCGACGTGGTACTCCTCGAACACGATTGTGAAGTCATCGAGGCTGGCGTGTCGGCTGGTGAGGATCGCAGACTCCACGACCACTGGAGCTTCGACCTTGCTGGTTCTCGGCATGTCTACCTTCCCTTCTTTTGAATGGCTCGTTCGGCCTACCCAGAAGGCGTGAACCCTCGAAGTCACAATGTGACGCTTCGGCTCCACAGAGTCCGGCCGCCGGAAGCGGTCCGGCCCTTGGGCCCGGTGGCCCAACAAAATCCCCACCCACGGAAGACCGACAGACAGCTCGGAATCGAACGCTGCTCGTGTTTCGTCAAGGGACGGCCGACGCCCAGTCCCAGGGCGCTAGAGCAGAACGGTTGTCCGAGGGATCAGGAATCGGTTGGTACTCTCGTCCGCAGTCAAGGGACGGCAGTCGTCGTGCGAAGGGGCCTTCGGGCCCCTTCTGCGCGCCCGAGCGGACCGCCGACCTTCCCGAAGACAACTGTGCCGGCAGCACGCTGTTCTGGTTGTCAGTCGTGCTCCCCACGTCCAAGGCGGTCCCCTGACCTCCTCGCAGAAGCGCCGTTCAGAAAATCTTCTATGGGCGTTGCAGCCGATACGGCATCGCCGTAAGCTCTCGGCCGAGGCGGACGGGCGGTGAGATGCATGCAGGCAAGCAAGGTCGTTCGCCACGTTGTTGCCGCTGCTCTTGGGGCGGGACTCGCCGCCGCATCGCTGTCGCTGATTTCGACCCCCGCGGTCGGAGCGAGCCACCCCGCAAACGGGACGGCCTCATCTGCCGAGACCGGTGAACTCTTTGGGGTGACCGCCCTGCCGGGTGGTAACGCCTGGGCGGTCGGCTACTCCGGCATCAACTCCGGGACCACCAGGGCACTCACCCTCTCCTGGAACGGCTCGGCGTGGAAGCCCGTGTCCAGTCCCAGTCCAGCGAACGCCGAGCTCCGCAGCGTCGCCGCCACCTCGCGCACCAACGCATGGGCCGTGGGC
>DASZLL010000009.1:0-9658 GCA_035552395.1 Acidimicrobiales bacterium | reverse complement strand
TCGCTGATCGTCATCGCGCTGGTCTACGGCGTCTTTCACTGGTGGAGCGAGGTGCCGAGCACCGTGTTCGGCAACGCGGTGGCGACGTTCCCCTCGTACTGGCTGAATCGCAAGTGGGCCTGGGGCAAGCACGGGCGCTCGCACTTCTTGAAGGAAGTCGTGCCCTTCTGGGCCGTGGCGGCCGCCGGCATCGCGTTTTCCATCATCGGTGCGTCGATCGCCCGCCATTACGGCATCAAGTACAACCTCGATCACTTCGAGCAGACGGTGCTCGTGCTGGTGGCCAACGTGCTGTCGTTCGCCATCTTCTGGGTCCTCAAGCTCCTGCTGTTCAACAAGCTGTTCCAGCACGAGCTCGAGGAGTTCGACGAGCACCTCTCCGAGGAGGAGGAAGAAGAAGAGTCCGTCTCGCCGCGCTGATCCGCTCGACCGCCTCGCGGCGGCGGCACCTCGGACGGCAGCGCCGAGGGTTCAGTCCCTGAAGTTGCTGAACTGCAACGGGATCCCGAAGTCCTCCGCCTTGCACTTCGCGATCACCTCTTGGAGGTCGTCGCGCTTCTTGCCGGTGACCCGCAGCTGCTCGCCCTGGGTCTGCGAGGACACCCCCTTGAGACCGAGGTCCTTGATGAACTTGTTGAGGCGCTTGGCGTGGTCCGAGGAGATGCCGGCCCGGATGGCGACGTGCTGGCGGGCGGTGCCCTTCTGGGCCTCCTCGATCTTCGCCGCGTCGAACGCCTTCAGCGACACCTGGCGCTTGACCAGCTTCTCCTGCAGCACCTGGTACAGGGCGCGCAAGCGGTCGTCGGTGGAGGACCGCAGCACCAGCTCGTTCTCGCCGATCTCGATCGCCGAGTCGGTGTTCTTGAAGTCGAAACGGGTGGCCGCCTCGCGGTTTGCCTGGTCGACCGCGTTGCGGACCTCTTGCATGTCGACTTCCGACACGATGTCAAAGGTGGGCATGACCTCAGATTACCGGTGTCACCCCGTGCTCCCGGGGCCAGCGGGCCGGGCTAACCTCGCCCGCTGCGGGTCGGTGTCCGAGTGGCCAAAGGAAGCAGGCTGTAAACCTGCCGGTTGATACCTTCGAAGGTTCGAATCCTTCCCGGCCCACGCAACCTCTGGTGCTCCATTTTTCGCGAATTGGGGTGCTGGCGGGCCTTGGTGCCCCCCGGGGGTGCCGTTACAATGCTGTTGCAGATCGATTGCGGCGTCATGCCCTCCGGGCGTGGGCCGATCCTCCGCCCGGGTCCGAGCGCCCGGCCATACAAGCGAGACTGACTGCCCCAAGTGGACGAGAGCGCAAAGTCCCCCCCAGCGCCGGTGCTCGACCGGGTCGGCTCGCGTCTCAGCGGGCTCCCGGTGCGCGCCGACGCGTTGCGCCTTCGCCTCATGCCGCGCCTCGCGCTGACCGAGCGCGTCGAGCCCGAGGTCGCCGCGGAGGGCGACTGGACGTTCCTGCGCCGGCCCGCGCTGCTCGGCTTCATCGCGATCGTGTCCATCTGCGTGGGCGCGTCGCTGCCCAGCTCGCCCTTCAAACTCGAGATGGGCGGCACGTGGTTCTTCGGTGAGGCCACGTGGCCGACGAACGCGCTGATGCTCCCGGGCGTCGTCGCCGTGTACGGCGGCATGGTCCTCTTGGTGCGCGTGTGGTTCGGGCTCTACCAGGCGCTGCGCGCCCGGCCCAACGTGCCGATCCGGCAGCTGGGCTACATGCTCGCCCTGTGGATCCTGCCGCTCATGGCGGTGGCCCCGCTTTTCAGCCGCGACGCGTTCTCCTACGCGGCGCAGGGCGAGATGATGAGCCACCACATCAACCCGTACCACTACGGGCCGGGCACCCTGGGCTCGGGGCCCTTTGTCTCGGGGGTCGATCCACAGTGGGCCAACACGCCCGCCCCCTATGGACCTCTTTTCTTGATGCTGGCGGGCTGGTCGGCCGCGTTGAGCCTCCACCACGCGCTCATCACCGTGTTGCTGCTGCGCGTGCAGGCGGTGGCCGGCGTCGCGCTCATCGCCTACTGCATTCCCAAGCTCGCCCGCTCCTTCGGCAAGGACCCGGGCCCCGCCTTCGTGCTGGCAGTGCTCAACCCGCTGACCCTCCTCGCGCTCGTCGGCGGCGCGCACAATGACGCGTTGATGGTCGGCCTGCTGCTGGCCGGGGTGACGGCGGCCCGGTCGCGCCACCCGGTCTGGGGCATCGTCCTGTGCGCGCTGGCGGCGGCCATCAAGGTGCCCGCGGCGATGGGGATCGTCTACGTCGCTTGGGACTGGGCCGGCCCGGGCGCCGAGTGGCGCGCCCGCGCCCGCATGCTGTGGCGCGCCGGCCTCGTCACCGTCGTCGTCATGGGCGCCCTCTCGCTCGTCTCGGGCCTCGGTTGGGGCTGGATCGCCAACCTCGGCACCCCGGGGACGGTGCGTTCGTGGATGGCGCCGGCCACGGCGGTCGGGCTGCTGACCAGCGGCACCGCGCACGTCTTCGGGATCGGCATGAGCCTGGCCGGGGCGCTGACGGTGACCCGGGCCATCGGCCTGGTCGGCGCGGCGGTCATCGCGCTCTACTGCCTGCGCCACCGCGAGCGCATGGGCCTGCTCTCCGCCCTCGGGATCACCATGCTCGCCTTCGTGCTGCTCGGCCCGGTCGTGCAGCCCTGGTACCTCACCTGGGGGATCATCATCGTGGCGCCCGTCGCGACGGGCCGCATGCTCTACGCCATCCTCGGCATCTCGACCGTGGCGCCGTTCATCGGCCTCACCGGAGGCGCCGACCTGCTGAACCAGCTGGTGCACACCGACCCGCTCAGCATGGTCCTGGCCGTCATGGTGCTGTGGGCGGTCGCCATCGCCCCGCTCGGGGACTGGACGACCTCGTGGCGCATCGACCGCTCCCGCCTGGTGGTCCTCCCGGCCCAGGCGCAGGGCGCCGCGGCGCTCGAGTCCTAAAACTTCCGGCGACGCCCGCCCGGCTCAGAGGAGCCGCTGCAGCTCGACCACGTCGAGCCACTGGCGGTGCTTGCGGCCGACCTCTCGCTCCACGCCGACGAGCTCGAAACCGGCCGCCGTGTGCAGCCCGATGGAGTGCTCGTTGTGCCCGGCGATGCGGGCGATGACCGAGTGGAAGCCGTGGGCCGAGGCCAGGCCCAAGAGCTCGGCCAGCAGGGCGCGCCCCACCCCGCGGCCCCGCTGGGCCCGGTCGACGTAGACCGAATCCTCGGCGGTGGCCGAGTACCCCGAGCGCTCGCGGAAGGGGGAGAGGGAGCCGAAGCCGAGGACGATCTCCCCGTTGGCCCCGGCGCGGCCGTCGCGGCCGGCGTCGGGGGGCTCGATCGCGACGACGGCCGGGTGGACCCCGCTGTGCCGGAGGATCCAGGCCTCCTGCTCGGCCGGGGAACGGGGCACCATGTCGAACGTGTTGGTGCTGTCGGTGACCTCGGCGTTGTAGATCGTGCGGATGGCCTCGGCGTCGGCCAATTCGGCGAGTCGGATCCGCATCAGCCGATGGTACTGTTGACGTGCGAAAACCGGGTGAGCGGAGGAAGCTCCTGCCGCGCCCTGGCTATCATTGACGGCTCGCGGCAGGTTCCCGCGGCGCCCCTGTAGCTCAGTGGCAGAGCACCTCCATGGTAAGGAGGGGGTCGTGGGTTCAATCCCCACCGGGGGCTCGTCCATGGCGGCGTAGCTCAGTTGGTCAGAGCACACGGCTCATAATCGTGTTGTCGCGGGTTCGAGTCCCGCCGCCGCTACCAGGCTCCGGGCGGATGCCCCGGGGCAGCGACCAGGAAGGATTTCACATGCCCAAGAACGAGAAGAGGGTCCAGGTCACCCTGGCCTGCGAGGTGTGCAAGCGCCGCAACTACATCACGACCAAGAACAAGCTCAACGACCGTGAGCGGATCGAGATGAAGAAGTACTGCCGCTGGGATCGCCAGCACACGCTGCACAAGGAGACCCGCTGAGCCGATCCGATCCTGCCGGTGCTACTCTGGCAGGCCGATCCCCAGGTCAGGGGGAAGAACCACCTGCTTGAGGGCAACCGAGAGCACCCCGCCGAGGGCAGTAGCTCAACTGGAAGAGCACCGGTCTCCAAAACCGGCGGTTGGGGGTTCGAGTCCCTCCTGCCCTGCCCCGGACATGAACACCAGACGACGAAGTACGTGAGGCGAGACCCGTGAACCGCGAGACCAAGCGCATGATGCAGCGCCAAGGGCAGATGGAGGCCGACGGCTCTCCGTCCACCCGGCGCGCGCCGGCGGGGGCGGCCACCCGGACCCCGCCCAAGCAGAAGGGCGGCGCGCCGAAGCGGCGCCGATCGACGCCGGCCCAGTTCGTCCGTGAGGTCCGCGACGAGATGCGCCAGGTCGCCTGGCCTTCACGGGCCGAGCTGATCAACTACACGTCGGTCGTCTTCACCACGCTGGTGATCATGATCGGCCTGATCTTCGTGCTCAACCTGGCGTTCGGGAAGCTCGTCACCGATCTGTTCACGAAGTAGTCCCGCATGACCGATATGTCGCATACACAAGCAGAAGAAGCCCTCGTAGACGGCGACGAGGAAGACGTCAACGAAGCGGTCGAGGCCGAGCGCGAAGAATCCGAACAGGCGCCAGAGGAGGCCGCAATGAGCACGGCGTCGACCCAGGACGTGCTGGACGAGGACGCATCGGAGAACGAGACGGAGCTCGAGGCGATCGCCTCCGACCAGGTCGTCGAAGAGGCGGCCGGAGAGATCGCCGAGGTCGCGGCCGAGCAGGCCGACGAGGAGACCGTCGAAGAAATCGCAGATGAGATAGTTGAGGAAGCGGTGCTGGACACAATCGAAGGACAAGAAGAAGAGGCAGTAGAGGCGGTGCCCGCAGCGAGCGGCGAGCCGGACCTCGTGCTCGACGCCACCGGCAACGGCGCGGCCGCGGCCGACACCGACGTCGAGCTCGGCGGGTGGGCCCACGACGACGACGAGGAAGACAAGGTCATCGAGGTCGAGAGCCCGTACGACCGCCCCGGCCGCTGGTACGTCGTGCACACGTATTCTGGTTACGAGAACAAGGTGCGCTCGAACATGGGCAACGTCGTGGCGTCCCGAGGTCTCGAGGACCGGGTCTTCGAAGTCGTCATCCCCATGGAGGACGTCGACGAGTTCAAGGGCGGCAAGAAGGTGACCGTCCAGAAGAAGGTCTTCCCGGGCTACCTGCTCGTGCGGTGCGACCTCGACGACGACACCTGGGGCGCCGTTCGCAATACCCCGGGCGTGACCGGCTTCGTCGGCCCGGGCACCAAGCCGACCCCGCTGTCGCGGCGCGAGGTGGAGAACATCCTCCAGGTCAAGGCCGAGGGGGTCCCCGGTGCGGCACCCAAGCGGACGCGGGCGCGGCTCGAGTACGAGGTCAACGAGACCGTGCGCGTCAAGGAAGGCCCCTTCGCCGACTTCTCGGGCCAGATCTCCGAGATCAACGAGGACCAGCTCAAGCTCAAGGTGCTCGTCAACATCTTCGGCCGGGAGACCCCGGTCGAGCTGGAGTTCAGCCAGGTCGCCAAGCTCTAGGCCGACAGCACACGCCGGCCGGCAGCACGCCACCACGAACACCAGCACCCAGACAGACGCACACAGAACGAAAAGCACGAAGAAGAAGGAGTTACAGACGATGCCACCGAAGAAGAAGGTGCTCGCCGTGGTGAAGATCCAGCTCGATGCTGGCGCGGCCACCCCCGCCCCCCCGGTGGGCACGGCGCTCGGCCCACACGGCGTGCAGACGATGGAGTTCTGCAAGCAGTACAACCAGGCGACCGAGAACATGCGCGGCCAGGTCGTCCCGGTCGAGATCACGATCTATGAGGACCGCTCGTTCACGTTCATCCTCAAGACGTCGCCTACCCCGGTGCTGCTGCGCACGGCGGCCGGTCTCGACAAGGGATCGCAGCTGGCGGGCCGCGAGCAGGTCGGCACGATCACCGACGCCCAGCTGGCCGACATCGCCACGACCAAGCTCAAGGACCTGAACACCGACGATCTCGAGGCGGCCAAGAAGCAGGTCGCCGGCACGGCGCGCTCGATGGGGATCAAGGTCGCCGGCTAGGCGACCCCATCACGGCACGCCCACAAAAGACGCGCAGAGGAGAAGATGCGATGACGCAGCACGGAAAGAAGTACAAAGACGGCCTGACCAAGGTCGACCGCGAGGAGCAGTACGGACTCGGCGAGGCGGTGGACCTGGTGAAGGAATTGGCCAGTGCCAAGTTCGACGAGACCGTCGAGCTGGCGGTCCGCCTCGGGGTCGATCCGCGCAAGGCCGACCAGATCGTCCGCGGCACGCTGTCGTTGCCCGAGGGCACCGGGAAGACCAACCGGGTGGCTGTGTTCGCCAACGGCGATGCCGCCAACGAGGCTCGCGCCGCCGGTGCCGATGTCGTGGGCGCCGACGACCTGGTGGCCCAGATCAACGGCGGCTTCCTCGATTTCGACGTCGCCATTGCCACACCGGACCTCATGGGCCAGGTCGGCTCGCTCGGCCGGGTGCTCGGTCCCCGCGGCCTCATGCCCAACCCCAAGACCGGAACGGTCACCATGGAGGTGGGCAAGGCGGTCACCGAGTTCAAGGGCGGCCGGGTCGAGTACCGAACCGACAAGGTAGGCAACGTGCACCTGCGGGTGGGCAAGGCGTCGTTCACCAAGGAGCAGCTGGTGGCGAACATCCAGGCCGTGATCGAGGAGCTGCAGCGGGCCAAGCCGCCGGCGGCCAAGGGGCGTTACTTCCTCTCCATCACGGTGTCGACGACCATGAGCGCGGGCATCCACATCGACCCGGCCCGGGCTCGCATCATCGATGAGGAGCTCGCCGTTCCGGCCTGAGCCCACTGCAACCCGTACGGGCGGGACTTCCGACTCGTACTACTCTGTCGCACACAGCTCACCGCCTCGGCGGCCGAGCACTGAATCCGAACGCCAGAGACCTCCGGTGCACCTCCGGGTGCTGAAACGGCCCACCCGGGCCGGCCTGACGAGGCGACACAAAGCAGCCGGCCCACCGCCGCCCTGCGTCGTCGCACGCCGGAGACCTCTGGCCCGCTTCCGGGCACTCTGCCGGTGGAGGAACCGATGGCAACGCAGAACGCGCAGATGCTGCACAAGGTCGAGGTGGTCGACGAGGTCAAGACGCTCATGAGCGCGGCGACCGCGTCCATCGTCAGCGAGTACCGCGGCCTGACCGTGGCTGAGCTGGCCGACCTCCGCCACGCGCTGGGGGCGGTCGGGGGCGACTACAAGATCTTCAAGAACACGCTCGTGCGCCGGGCCATCGACGGCGGCGAGTACCAACCGCTCGAGGAGTACCTGAGCGGGCCGAGCGCATTGACCTTCGTCCAGGGCGATATCAGCGCGGTGGCCAAGGCGCTGCGCGACTTCTCGCGCGCCAACCCGCACCTCGTGATCAAGGGCGGGCTGGCCGACGGCTCGCTGCTCTCGACGTCCGATCTGGCCTCGCTGGCCGACCTGCCGCCCCGCGAGGTCCTGTTGGCCCGCTTCGCCGGTGCCCTGGCGGCGCCGATGCAGCAGATGGCCAGCCTGCTCAAGGCGCTGCCACAGAACCTGGCCTACGGGTTCTCCGCCCTGATCGAGGAGAAGGGCGGCGTCGCCGAGGCCCCGCCGGCCGAGGAAGCGCCCGCTGCGGCCGCGGAGGCGGCGCCAGTGGAGGCCGCCGCGGACGCGGGTGGCGAAGCCGAGGCGGCGGCCACCCCAGAAGCCGAAGCAGAAGCAGAAGCCGAAACAGAAGCCGCGCCCGAAGAGCCGGCGGCCGAATAACGCAGATCTACGACCGAATACCCAAAAGACCGAACCCACAAGACCGAAGGTAAAGAAAGGAAGGCCAGGCAGATGGCAACCCTGACCAAGGAAGAGATCCTCGACGGAATCGCCGAGCTCTCGGTAATCCAACTGAGCGAACTGTTGAAGGACTTCGAGGAGAAGTTCGGCGTGACGGCGGCCGCCCCCGTGGCCGTGGCCGCGGCGGCGGCTCCCGCAGGCGGCGGCGCCGAGGCCGAGGAGGAGAAGTCGGAGTTCGACGTCATCCTGACCGGCGCCGGCGACAAGAAGATTCAGGTCATCAAGGAGGTGCGCGCCCTCACCAGCCTGGGCCTCAAGGAGGCCAAGGACCTGGTCGAGGCGGCCCCCAAGCCGGTCCTCGAGAAGGTCAACAAAGAGGACGCCGACAAGGCCAAGGCTGCCCTCGAGGGCGCCGGCGCCACCGTCGAGGTCAAGTAGCTCCTTCGACTCACCCGGCGGTGGTCCCGGCCTGTCCATTTTGGACGTGGGGCCACGAGCCGGGTGCCGTCGGGGGCTGGCCTGGTCCGATGCAGATCGGGCCGGGGTCCTTGACTGCGGGGAGGGGCACCTTTACCCTGTCGGGGACCCCGGGCGAGCAGCCCGTGTAGCCCGTCGCGGCCGAGGGGTTGTATCCAGGCACGCCCCACGATAAGATGCACGGTTGCCGTGCGTCTCTGTGTGCTTGAACCCGTAATTCTTGCGGGTCGAGGCGCGCCCCGGCAGCCCTTGTAGTCCCGATCACCCGTCCTCGTCCCTCCCACCCCGCTGTCCCCGCAGCATCGCAGTCCCCGTCCTCAGCCGCCGTTTTTTCTCCTTGGAGGTTGACCGTTGTCATCACGGTCCCGCAGCCCCGAACGCGTTTCTTTCGCCAATATCAACGAGGCCCTTCCGCTTCCTGACCTGATCGCGATCCAGCGCGACTCGTTCAAGTGGTTCTTGGACAAGGGTCTCGCCGAGGCGTTCAACGACATCAGCCCGATCGAAGACTTCACCGGTCAGCTGAGCCTGGAACTCGAGTTCGACCCGACCGACGCCGACCTGCGCCCACCGCCGAAGTTCTCGGTGGAGGAGTGCAAGGAAAAGGACATGACCTACGCGGCGCCGGTCTTCGTGCGCGCCCGCTTCCTCAACGCCACCACCGGTGAGATCAAGGAACAGACGGTCTTCATGGGGGACTTCCCGATGATGACCGACCGGGGGACCTTCATCGTCAACGGCACCGAGCGTGTCGTCGTGTCCCAGCTCGTCCGCTCGCCGGGCGTCATCTTCCAGCCGGGCCGCGACGCCAAGACCGTCTTCACCGGGACGATCCACCCCTACCGCGGTGAGTGGATCGAGCTCGACATCGAGGCCAAGCCGGGCAAGGACGTCACCGCCGGGTGCCGCGTCGCCCGCAAGCGCCGCCTGTCACTCTTCGTGCTGCTGCGCGCCCTTGGCTACGGCGACGAAGCCTTCCTCGACCGCTTCGTGCGCCACTTCGACTTCCTCGAGGGGCAGTGGGAGAAGGAGCGCAACCTGGCGCCGACGCGCGAGGAGGCGCTGCTCGAGATCTACAAGCGCGCCCGCCCCGGCGAGCCGCTTTCGGCCGAGGCCGCCCGCGTCTACTTCGAGAACGCCTTCTTCAACCCGAAGCGCTACGACCTCACCCGGGTCGGCCGCTACAAGCTGAACCGCAAGCTCGGACCGGAGATCGACCGGCTGAGCGATCTCTTCGGGATCGAGATCGAGAAGCCGGAGCCGGGCCAGTCGGTGCTGAGCCCCTCGGAGATCCTGGCCTCGGCCACCTACATGCTCCACCTGGCCCTGCACATGGCCGACGGCGAGTCGACCTACCGCATCGACGACCAG
>DASZLL010000008.1:0-104063 GCA_035552395.1 Acidimicrobiales bacterium | reverse complement strand
AGCGGGCGCGGCGTGAGCGCGTTGGCGATCCGCAGGACTCGGCGGTTCAGAGCGAAGGCCTGCTGTTCGCGTCGGCCCCAGGCCAGGCCGAGCTCCTGACGGAAGGCCGCCGGGAGGAATCCGGCGGTCACGGCGCGGTGGTACCACCCAAAGACCCGAGGCACGGGCCAGGGTAAGAACCCGAGGGAGGCGAAGTCGTAGAGGTAGGTGCGCGTGAACTCGTCCATCTCGATACGGGCCTCGGCCTCGGACCAGTAGGCCTCGAAGGCAGCGCGGTCGGCTGGCCACATGGCGGCCGGGACCTGAAGGGTCGTGGCGAGGCGCGCCCCGTGGCGGTAGATGAGGTCGAGCAATGCGGGCGGCGGCGGGCCGTAGAGGAGGGCGTAGCCGTCCTCGAAGCCGCGATAGATGCAGGCGGCCACCCAGAGCTGCAGCTTCGGATCGAGCGCCGTATAGCGCACCGGGTCGCCGGGTCCCGAGCGGACCTGTCGGTGCACCTCGGTCACCGCCTCGCCGAGCACCTCACGTTCTTCGTCGGTGCCGAACACCGCGATCATCACGTAGCTGAAGGTCGTGCGGGCGCGCTTGATCGGATGCTTGTAGAGGTTGCCGCTGTCGACCGTGCTCTCGGCCACGCCTCTGCCGACCGGGAGCTGGGCGAGCTGCATGATGATGTTGGCTCCCGCGAGGGAAACGGTGGCCGGCGTCAGCAGGTCGTGCAGTTCCTTGGGGACGGTGCCGTCGGGGCCGAGGTGGGTGATCGCGCCGCCGTCGTCGCTCGTGGTGACTGTGGGGGCGGCGGTGGCGGTAGCGGCATCGCCGGTCGTCATCGGTCCGTCCGCTTCTTGGTTGAGCTTGAGGTTGAGGTGGGCGCGCCGAGTGGCGCCGTCGTGGTGGCGGGGGCGAGCACGGGGAGCAGCAGTTCGTCGAGGGAAGCCTGGAGCTCGCCGGGTGGCGGGGCCACCAGCGCGGCGAGGGCGATCCGGAGCAGCCAATGCGCCAGGAGTTGGGGGTCCTGTTGGCGGATGAGGCCGGCCGCCATGGCGGCGGTGAGGAGGGGCGCGGCGACCTCAACCCCCTGAGCCAAGAGGTCGTCGAGTTGGCGGGTGACCATGCGTCCCATCCAGTCGCCCTCGTCGCGCAGGACTTTGGCAGCCACCGGGTGGTCGGCCAGCGTCGTGATGGCATCGGCCATGAGTTGCGTGATGGCTTGGGGGCCGGTGGCCGCCGTGAGGGTGGCCGGGATGCGCTCGAGGAAGCGCTGGGCCTCGCGGGCGAAGACCAGCATGGCGACGTTGTCGACCGAGCCGACCTTGCGGTACACGGTGCTGGGGGCGACGCCCATCTCGCGGGCGATGTCGCTCAGGGTGGTCTTGGAGATCCCGTGTCGCGCGAGGCACTGCGTGGCGGCGTCGAGCACCGGGTCGAGCGCGGGGTCCGGTGGCAGCGCCAGGCGTTCGGAGAGGACCGGGAGGGCGAGGACTTCGGCGTCAGCAGCCACGGGGTCGTAGTCTGGCGCAGGTTTGCAAAGACAAGCAAATTTCTTTGCATTGTTGCGTGTCAGGTTAGATTTGGCAATGAGGCGAGATCAGGGCTCCTCGCCGGCCTCCGAATCGCGCACAATGCGCTTGACCAACGATTGCATCAGGGCCCAGGCCACGTCCGGGTGGTCATGCACAAAGGCGCGAAACTGCCAGGCCGGCAGCACGCAGCACTCCATGTCGGTGTCGGCTTTGACCTCGGCCATGCGGGGCCCGTCGTCGATGAGCGCCACCTCGCCGAAGTGGTCGCCGGCACCCAGGCTCTGGATGGCCTTGCCCCGCACGGCCACGGTTGCGGAGCCGCCCCCGATGACGAAGAAGCCGACGCCGGGCTTACCCTGCTCGATGATCACGGTGCCCGCCGGAATCGTCCGCTCGGTGAGCGCGGCGACAAGATGCTTGATGTCCTTCTTCGACAGGTTGGCGAAGAGCGGCGCGTTCTTGATCGTTTCGTGGACATCCATCCGATTCGCACCGTACACGGCCCGTTCGGCTGAGAACAGGGCCAAGTGGTGAGAAGTAGTGCGGTGAATCAGACCCGGGGCGCAACGGGGATCGGGACCGAGGCACCCTCGGTGGTCGACGTCGGCCAGCGACTTAGGGACACCTCGAAACGTGAGCCTCCGTCGGGACCGAGGGGCGAGACCGCTCGCACCCGGCCGCCCATGGCCGCGGCCAACTCGGCCACGATGGCCAGCCCGAGGCCCGAGCCCAAGAGTCGGTTCCGGCCGCGGTCGGCTTGGTAGAAGCGCTCGAAGACGCGCTCGAGGTCGCCCGCTGCGATGCCAGGGCCGTCGTCGTCGACCGAGATGACGCACCCGCCAGCGGGACCGCCGTCGGCCAGACCCACGGTGACGCGGGTGCGGGCGAAGGTGCACGCGTTCTCGATGAGGTTGGCCACCAGCTGGGCCAGACGATCCGGATCTGCTGCCACCGGCGGAAGGCTCGAGGCGTGCAGTGGTGCCGGCGTCGCGAGCGCGGAGGGGACCGCGGTCGCGTCCTCATCGATCGCGCCCTTCGTTCCCGGCATCTCAAGCGTGATGTCCAGGCCGGCCTTGGCCGCCATCGGCCGGAAGCCCTCGGCCGTCGTCGTCACGATCTCGGCCGCATCGGTCGGGCGCAGGGAGATGGAGAGCTGGCGCGCCTCGAGCTTGGTCAGGTCGAGCAAATCGCCCACGAGCCGCTCGAGGCGGCGCGACTCGGCGATGATGACGTCGGCCGCCCGCCCGCTGTCGTCGATCGCTCCGTCCTTGATCGCCTCGGCGAACCCGCGGATCGACGTAAGCGGAGTCCGCAGGTCGTGCGAGACGGCGAGAAGCAGGTGGCGTTCCCGGGAACGGCTGTCGTTGAGCCGCTGGGCCATGTCGTTGATGGAGCCGGCCAGGCTCGCGAACTCGACGTAGTCGTGCTTTCGGACAGGGACCCGGCTCTCGAGCTCGCCCGACGCGATGCGCCCCGTCACCTCCATGGCGTCGACCAGCGGCCGCGCCATCCGCCGGCTCATCTGCCACGCCACCAGCGCGGAGACGAGGAGGGCCGCGCCCCCTGCGATGATGAAATAGCCCCAACTCGGCCCGAGGCCACCGAGGTCGCGCGTGAGGAGGACGGCGTACGTGCCTTCCGGCCCGATCTTGAGGCGTACCCGTTCGGCGCGGCTCAGCGGGACCGGCGCGACGGCGTAGACGGCGTTGCCAACCCGGCCCGAGGCGGTCTGCCCCGACTGCACGGCGGCGAGGTCGATGTCGTCCTGGGAGATGTTGGGGGGCAAGGCCGTGATGACGGCGCCCAGGCGGTCGATGCGAATCACCTCTGCGTTCTCGAGCAGCAATGTCTTGCGAATGACTCCAAAGACGCGCAGCGAGCGAGTGTTGCTGCTTGGACCGGTGAGGGCCTTGGCCTCGCTGACGAGTTGTTGCTGGGCCTGGTTGCGCGCCGCATTGCGCGTCAGGAGCAACGTCCCGACACCGGCGATCAGGAGCACGACGGCCACGAGGCCGACCATGGCGAGCATGAGGCGACGTCGCATGCTCAGCCGAACCGGTAGCCCACGCCCCACACCGTGGCGAGCGGAAGGTCGGGGCCGAATTTCTTGCGCAGCTGCGCCACGTGGACGTCGACGGTGCGTTCGTCGCCGTACCAGTCGGCGCCCCAGACACCATCGAGCAACTGCTGGCGCGAGAGGGCCAGGCCGGCGTTGTTGGCCAAGAACGCGAGGAGGTCGAACTCGCGGGTCGTCAGGGCCACGACGTCGCCGAGGTTGCGGGCCTCGCGTCGGCGCAGGTCGACTTCCACTGTGCCGATGCTGACGACCTCTTGGGGCGGGGGTGCCTCGTGGGTGCGGCGCAGGATGGCGCGCACCCGCGCCACCAGCTCGCGGGGCGAGAACGGCTTGACGAGATAGTCGTCGGCGCCCAGCTCGAGGCCGAGGATGCGGTCGACCTCGTCGTCGCGTGCAGTGAGGAAGAGGACCGGCACCGAGCTGCGGGCGCGGATCTGGCGGCAGAGCTCGAAGCCGTCGCGTGTACCCGGGAGCCCGACGTCGAGAATCACGATCCAGGGGTCCTCCTGGGCGCACACCTCGAGGCCCTTGGTGCCGTCGGAGGCGAGCAGGACGCGGTAGCCCTCGCGCCGAAGGTAGAGGTCGACCAGGTCGGCGATGTGCGGGTCGTCCTCCACGACGACCACCGTCCCGTTTTCCGCGCTCATGGCTCCAAGCCTCGCACCTCCCGCTGCCGAAATTCGGGGAAAGCACTCGTCCCTTACAGAACCATCACGTTTGGCGCACACACTTCTGACTCAGCGACCACACGATGGGCCCAGCGGGTACCCCAACGGTGACCCAGAGGAGCAAGGGAGAGGAGCAGGCATGTCGCACATGCGCACCCGACTCATCCGCCTCGGTGCCGTCGCGGTCGCGTCGGCCGCGGGACTGGGTCTGGCCGGCGGGACGGCCGGCGGCATCGCCGGCGCGGCGGCCTCGGCCAGTTCGGGCGGCAGCGGCAACGACGCCACGCCTGCGACGCTGTCGGGGATCCAGGCCAAGGCTTCTACCGACGTCACCAAGCGGGTCAACGCGCTCAACGCGGCCATCGCCAAGGTGAACGCGGCCACGGGCCTCGGTTCGGGCCAGGCGACGCTGGCATCGCTTCTGGGGGCGGACATCGCGCCGCTCCAGCAGCTCAACACGAAGATCCAGGGCGACACGACGGTACAGCAGGCGCGAGCGGACTACGGCACCATCTTCAGCGGTTACCGCGTCTACCTGCTCGTGCTGCCGGCGGCACGGATCGCCGGCGACGCCGACCGGATCACCAACACCGTGCTGCCCCGGCTGACGTCGGCGGCCTCGAAGGCCCAGGCCCGCGAGAACGCCAACAACGCAGCCCAACTGCAACCGCTCCTCACAGATCTCAACGCGCAGATCAGCGCAGCGGCCAACGCCACCAACGGTCTGGCCGGGACGGTGCTCGGCTACACGCCGACTGAGTTGAACGGGAACCACGAGCTGCTGTCGCCGGCGAGGTCGGATGACCAGACCGCCAACGCCGCAATCAAGAAGGGGCGGCAGGACGTGGCGGAGATCGTGCAGGTCTTGCGGCCCGGCCTGGCCGGCCGCGCCAAGGCGGGCACCGTCACGACCACGACGGGTTGATCGACCTTCACGACAGCACCACTCTCGTCGGGGCGGGTCGTCACCGCCCGGCAGCGGATTCGTTTGCCGGTGCCGGGCGGGCGACGCCCTCGGATGCCCCTGGAGAATGTGTGTGTGTGTGGCGCTAGCGACGAGCTCTAGTTGAGGAGCATCGCCGTGTTGGCGTTCAGTCCGTTGGCCGCCTTGGAACGGTGCACCACCTGGAACTCGGAGAACTCGGCCAGGCCCCACGGCCCGTTCTCGACGCCGATGCCGCTCCACTTGAAGCCGCCGAAGGGCTGGTTCGGTGCCAGCGCCAAATGCGTGTTCACCCAGGCCGTGCCGCACTCGAGCTGGGCCGCCACCTCTTCGGCCCGGTCGGCATCGCCGCCCCACACCGAGCCCGACAGGCCGAAGTGCGTCGCGTTGGCCCGGTCGATGGCGTCGCCCAGGTCACGGTAGGGAATGACCGGCAGCGCGGGGCCGAACTGCTCTTCGTCGACGATGCGCGTGCCATCGGAGAGGCCGGTGAGGATCGTCGGCTCGAAGAAGTAGCCGGGGCGATCCATGGCCTGGCCGCCGGTGACGGCGGTGGCGCCGTGGGACAGTGCGTCGGCCACCAGCTCCTTGACCCGCTCGTACTGCGGCTCGTTGTTGATGGGACCGAGCTTGACCCCCTCTTCGTTCCCCTCGCCCACCTTGATGGTGCGGGCGTGGGCGGCGAGCCCTTCGACCACGTCCTCGTAGAGCGCCTCGGGCACGTACACGCGCTTGATGGCGGAGCAGACCTGGCCGTTGTTGTTGAACGCGCCGGCGAAGATGGCCGAGGCGACCGTGGCCGGGTCGGCGTCGTCGAGGACGATGGCCGGGTCGTTGCCGCCGAGCTCGAGCGTGACCCGCTTGAGGTCGGGAGCGGCGGCCATGGCGACCTTCTTCCCCGTCTCGACCGAACCGGTGAAGCTGATCTTGCGCGGGACGGGGTGCGAGGTCATCCAGGCGCCGAGCTCGTCGCTCCCGCTCACGATGTTGACGACGCCGGGTGGGAAGACGTCACGCAGGATCTCGCCGACCTTGAGCGTGGAGAGCGGCGTGTAGGGCGAGGGCTTGAGCACGAGTGTGTTGCCGGCGAGGAGAGCGGGAGCGATCTTCCAGAAGGCGAGCGTCAGCGGGAAGTTCCAGGGCGTGATGGCGGCGACGACGCCGAGCGGACGGCGGGCCAGCTCGATGCGGGCGGTCTCGTCGTCCTGGATGATCGTGGGCGGCACCTCGAGGTTGGCAAAGTACTGGCACCAGATGGCCGAGGCGAAGACCTCGATGCCGGCGTCGCCCAGGGGCTTGCCCTGCTCGGCGGTGAGCACCGGGGCCAGTTCGGCGGTCGAAGCCATGAGCACCTCGGCCGCCCGGTTCAGCACGGCGCGGCGCTGCGCCTCGTCGGCCTTCCAGTCGCGGGCCGCCTTGGCAGCGGCATCGAAGGCGGCATCGAGCTGCTGGCGCGAGCATTCGGGCGCCTGCGCGAAGACCTCGCCGGTGGCGGGGTTCTTGACGCCGAAGGTGCCTTCGGTCGGCGCGGGCTCCCCGGCGATGGTCATAACGAAGTCGGACATGGCGCTCCTCGGATGTGCTTGGTTCGGTTCGCGTGGAGGGCTCGCCCCCACACCCCTGGTCGTGTTCCGTCATCCTTCCACCGAGCGTGGCTCAGCTCAATGGGCTTGCGGCGGGGCGGAGGTCGTGGTCAGCCGAAGAGCTTGGTCAGCCAGGCGTCGACGGTGGCGGTCACTGTGGCGCGGAGGGCCCGGTTGAAAGGTGCGGCGGCAATGAGGCCGGCCGCCTCGTTGAGGAAACCCAGGAGCAGGGCGGCGGCCACCCGTGGATCCCCCGGGACCTCGACGCCCTCGCCCTCGGCGCGGGCGAAACCGTCTTCGAGGAGGGGAAGGCAGGCCCCGGCATCGAGCGCCCGGCAGGCGGCGACGCCGAGCACGGCCGGGGCGTCGACCAGGATGCGGGCGAGCGTGGGGTCGGCGCAGGCGTCCATGTAGGCCCGGGAGGCCAGGTGCAGCTGCGCCCGCACGCCCTCGGCCTCGGCAGCTGCAGAGATCACTCGTTCGACGAGCTCGTCCTCGAGCTCGGTGACGAGTGCTGCGAAGACGGCGGTCTTGGACTCAAAGTGGTGGTAGAGCGCGCCGCGGGTGACGCCGGCCCGCTGGGCGATTTGGTCCCGGCTCGTGGCGGCAAAACCCTGTTCGGCGAACAGCTCCCGCGCTGCTCGGATGAGAGCGGCCCGGGTCGTGGCCGAGCGGTCGGCCTGCGAGCGGCGGGGCCGGCGGGGGTCGCCGTCGGTCGGGGTTGTGGTCGAGGTCATGTGGGGCGGCGCCGTCATTGCTCCCGGTCCTGGCCTGGACCAGGGCTCGGTCTGAGTGTGTCTGGGCCGCGCCCGCGGCTCGGTGTGGTGGCGGCGGACATGGGGCGCTGGCAGCTCGAACTATCGTCATCTCTCCACACATCTCTGCGCACGCGGCCGGAACGTCCTCTCTTTGTGGTTATTTACATGCGAGCAGCACGCATGTTAGCGTCCCTTTTGCAAGTGGGAGGTGGCGAATGCCACAGAACAGCTTGGAAGCGGACGTCTGCGTGGTGGGGGCCGGGCTGGCCGGGCTGACGGCGGCCCGGCGCATGTCCCAAGCCGGCCACTCGGTGGTGGTGCTCGAGGCGCGGGACCGGGTGGGCGGCCGGGTCTGGACCCAGACCTCGGCCGCGGGCATTCCCGTCGACATGGGCGGCTGCTTCGTCGGTCCCAACCATGACTGCCTCCAGGGGCTGGCCAAGGAGACGGGCGTCACCACCTTCAAGACGTTCGTCGAAGGCGACAACGTGCTCGCTACGGGCGGGAAGGTGCGGCGGTATCGAGGCGACATCCCCAAGATCAGCCCGCTCGCCCTGATCAGCGCCGGCCAGGCAGTGGCACGGATGAGCTCGATGGCCAAGAAGGTCTCCCCCGCCTCGCCATGGGACGCGCCCCGGGCCGCCGAGTGGGACGCGCAGTCAGTGCGCAGTTGGCTCACGCCGAGCCGGGTGCCAACGAAGACGGCGCGCGACCTCCTCGAAGCGACGGTGCGCGCCTGCTTCACCTGTGACCTGTCCGAGGTCTCGATGCTCTGCTGGCTGTTGTTAGTGAGCTCGGCCGGCGGCGTCGAATCGTTGATGAACATCGAGGGCGGGTACCAGGACTCCCAGTTCGAGGGTGGGGTCGACCAGATCCCGAAGGTCATGGCGCGGGACCTCGGGGATGCCGTCGTGCTGAAGGCCCCGGTGACGGCGGTGACCCAACAGGCCGACCGGGTCGAGGTGGTATCCGACGCCGCAACGGTGACGTCCCGGCGCGTCGTGCTCGCGTTGCCGCGGGCGCTGGCCTCCGGGATCCGCTTCGAACCCGCGCTCCCAGGCAACCACGTACTGCTGCTCCACAAGGTCCCGGCGGGCACCGAGGTCAAGACCGTCGCGATCTACGACGAGCCGTTCTGGCGTGACGAGGGCGTGTCCGGTGCGACGGTGGCGACGGACGACATGATCGAGGTGACGCTCGACACGACGCAGCCGGGCCACGCCCAGGGCGTCATCGGGGCCTACTCGGCCGGTCCCCGGGCCCGGGCGCTGTGGTCCCTCCCCGAGAGTGAGCGGCGTTCGGTACTGCTGAAGACACTGACGACGCGGCTCGGTCCGAGGGCGGCCCAGCCGATCGAGGTCATGGAGCTCAACTGGTCCGAGGAGCGCTGGACGCGTGGCTGCTCGTGCGCCCACTTCGCGCCCGGCGTGCTCACCCAGTACGGGCGGTTGCTGCGCGAGCCGGTCGGGCGCATCCACTGGGCCGGGACCGAAACCGCCACAACCTCGTTCGGCGCCATGGACGGCGCGGTGCGCTCGGGCGAGCGGGTGTGCGAGGAGATCCTGGCCGCGGCGCGCTGACCGCCTCGATCAGATGAGGGCGTCGATCTTTTCGACGAGGCCGGTGGAGCCCGCTTCTTTCGCTTCGGTACGGGCCTGGACCAACAGCGCAGCGGCCCGAGCCCCGTCGCCTTCGCCGTTGCGCCGACGCAGCACCCGCGCCAGGTCGACGCGGAGCCGGGTTGCGTGGGTCACGAGGCCCAGGTCCACGAGCTTCCCGAGGGCCCGTTCGACCTCGGCCACGGCCTCGTCATGGTCTCCGGCGGCGGAGAGCGCCATACCGCGGGGCCATGACATCGGCCCGATGACCGTCAGGTAATTGTGCAGCCAGGCCCCGGAGAACGGGGCGAGTACCTCGGCCAGGTCGGCGGCGTATGCGGCATCGCCGAGTTCTATGGCGGCTATGGCCACGACCCCGATCATCATGAGGGGCCACGGCGATGCCGCCAAGGTTGGCGCAGCAGGGAGGAACGCTCGCTGGGCCCGAACCTCCTCCAGCCTCCCCGCTCCTGCGGCCGCCAGGAGGTAGCCCGTGCGCCAGGTCATGTCCTGAGGAAATTGGTCGACATACGCCGCCGCGGCATCCACCAGCGGATCGGTGATGCCACCCCGGATGAGGAGGTTGAAGATCGTCGTCGCCGACCACCACTGCAGTGCGTCGGGCTGCCCGAGCTCGAGGCCACGCGCGAAGAGCTCGTCGTTCTGCTTCTCCAACTCCTGCCATCCGCCGCGCAATACGGATGCCCGCAGGCCCTGATACTCCGCGATCCACCTCACGTGCGGCGGCACGTCGCGGGCGATGGCGAGCGCCTCGTCGGTGACCCTGTTCGACTCTTCGACCAAATCATGGGAGAAGAGCGCCGCCGACAGCCAGATGCGAGCGGCGACCTGCCGCACGGGATCGCCGAGTTCGTCCGCCAAGGTGGCGGCCTCTCGGTGTTGCTCCAGCCAGTGGTCCCAGCGACCCGGAGAAAAACCGGCGAACCCCAGGGTCACGAGGACGAAGCAGAGAAGATCGTCGTCGCGGAGGGCCCGGGCCAACTCTTCGGCCTCGTCGCACAGCGCAAGCCGCCGGTCCTCATCGATCCCGCTGAACGTCGTCTCCTGGGCCAGCAGTGCCAGCAGCCGGGCGCGCTCCGGACCGGGCACAGACCCCAGTTGGTCGAGGGTGCGCTCGATGAGCTCCACGCGCTCGGCGTCGACGCCGCTGACGATGCTGACCGTGCCGCGGGTGTTGGCGATCACCGCGCGGGTGGCGGATGCCGGATCACCGGCGTCGAGTGCGAGCCGGGTCGCCTCGAGCAGCGTCTCACGGAAGCCCGTGTCGCTCTGGTCGCGCTGGCTCTCGCCCAGCCCGCACAGGGCCAAGACCCGCTCGGGCACCATCTGCTCCTCTGCATCCTCGAGCAGGTCCAGGGCCGAGCGGTACCTCGCCTCCGCATCGGCGAACGCACGAGCAGTGAGCGCCTCGCCGGCCGCGGCCAGCGTGTAATGCAAGGCCCGCGTGATGTCGCCGCCGTCGGGGCCGCCCTCGGTGCAGTGATGGGCCAGCGCCCGGACATCGGCCGGCCGCAGCTTCTCGATGGCATCGGCCACTCGGCGATGCAGCCGGCGCCGGCGCGTGGCCGTGAGCTCGTCGTAGAGGGTCGTGCGTACCAGCGCGTGGGTGAAGCGATACTGGTCCAGGCCGGTCTCCTCGACCAGGCGGGCGCGCACCGCCTCGTCGAGCGCGTCCAGTGCGACGTCCTCGCTCCCCCCGATGGCGGCGAGGACGGCAATGTCGAAGTCGCGTCCCTCGACTGCGGCGACGGTCAAGACCTCGTTGGCCGAATCGCTCAGTCGACTGAGTCGCCGGCCCACGACGTCGCGCACGCCCTCGGGGATGGCGACGTGCTCCGCGTCCGCCACCACCCACCGCTCCCCCTCGCGCCGGACGCCCCCCGTCTCGATCAGGTGTCGCAGCACTTCGGCGATGAAGAAGGGATTACCCTCGGTCTCGGCGTGGATGGCCCGGGCGAGCCTGCTCGTGTCCGCATCGAGGTCGTGCCCCGCCGCAACGGTGACCAGCTCCAGGACCTCGTCGATGGTGAGGTTGTCGACGGCGAGGCGCTCCACGCCCGGGAGGCGACGAAGGTCGCTCAGTGTGGCCGCTAAGGGGTGAGCACGATCGATGTCAGTGTCGCGGTAGGTGCCGACGAACAGGATCGGCGCGCCGGCGTCGGACGCCGCCCGCACGGAGTGCACGAGCAGCTGCAGTGTCGGCTTCGTCGCCCAGTGGATGTCGTCGAGGACAAAAACCAAGCCAGATCCGTTCTGGGCGGCGTCGACCAACCAGGACGCTGTGGCCTCGAAGAGGCGGAACTCCTCTGTCGCCGCATCCGATGCCGACGGCGCAGACAGTCCGAAGCGCTCGCCGAGGTCCGGGATGAAGCGGGCGAGCTCCCCGGACAGCCGACCCAGCCGTGGCTCGTTTGCGTGGTCCGTGTAGGTCGACAGAGCCTCGACGAACGGCTGGTAGGGCACGCCGAGGTCCTCGTCACATCGACCGTAGAGGACGAGTGCGCCCTCTCCGAAGGCGTGCCGGGCCACGTCCGCCGCGGTCCGCGTCTTGCCCACCCCTGGCTCGCCGGCCAGCAACAGGGTCCGCGGGCTCCCACCCCGCGCGTTCGCCCATTGCTCAGTCAGACGGTCACGCAACGCATGGCGCCCGACGTAAGCGGTGACCGATCCAAGGAGTGGGGCCGGGAACGGCGCGGCGCCTGACGCGTCGGCCGTGCCCGGCTCCACGATCGGTTCCCAGACGACGCGGCAGGTAGGGAGCGGCTCGGGCAGCCCCTTGAGCTCTAGGTCCCCCATGGGCTCGAAGACGAAGCCGCCTCTGCCACGCGCCAGGGCGCGCACCAATTCGGCCACGAGGATTTCGCCGCCGAGCGCGGTGGAGCACAGGCGAGAGGCCTCGACCACCGGCACCCCGAAGACGTCCCCCTCCTCGGTCGAGACGTCGCCGATCGACACACCGACGCGGATGGCGAACGCCTGTGCGGGCACCTTTCGGCTGTGCTGGTAGGTGCACTGCTGCAGGCTGACTGCCGCCGCGACCGCGTCGGCCGCCGAATCGAAGGTGGCCATGATGCCGTCGCCCAGGCCCTTGACGACCGCGCCGCCGCCCGAGGTGACCGCGTCGCTCAGCAGAGCGTCGTGGACGCGACGCAGCTCGTCCGCACCCTCTTCACCGAGCTTGACCCGCAACTCCGTGGAGCCCACGAGGTCCGTGAAGAGCACAGACTTCGTTCCGAGCTGACCGCCATCCGCCATAAGACCGCCCTAACAACGCCCAAGCGTAGAGCAGATGGAGGCGGCAGGCCGAGCGAAGTCCGGTTAGTCCCCCAAGCCCTCCGGGCGCGGCCCGGGCCCGGTACCCACGCCGAGCTTCTCGCGGAAGAACGACAACGTCTGGTCCAGCGCGGCGCGGGTCGGCGTGCCCTCCTGGTCAACGAGGTGCTCGGTCACCACCGAGTGTGCCTGCTTGGGATGGTCATAGGGATTGCCCGGCGCCGAGTCGATCTCGACGGCGATGAACTTGTCGCCCAGTTCGCGGCGCAGCGTCTCGAAGCGCTCGGGGAAGCAGAACGGGTCGTTGGTGAATCGCAGGCCGAGCAGGCAGGTGCCCGCCTCGGTGCGCTCCTTGACCCGGGCCAGATCGCGGTCGGAGATCCCGATGTCCGCCTTGCGCTTCTTCGACAGCGGGAACGGCAGGGACGGCTGGCTCAAGACCGGGGCCAGCACGAAGTCGTCGACCATCATGGCCAGCGCGAAGCCACCCGTGAAGCACATGCCGATCACGCCGACCCCGGGACCGCCGCAGCGCTCGAACTCGGCCTTCGCCAACTGGCGCAGCCACGAGGTGACCGGGCTCGTCTTCTTCAGCGCGAACCACGAGAACTCCCGTGAGACGCAGGCCGGGGCGATCGAGCGCATCGCGTAGCCGACGGTGGCCGGCCGCCCCGGGTCGCCGAAGAGGTGCGGCAACACCGCCGTGCAGCCGGCCGCGGCGACGCGCCGGCCGAACTGGGCCACCTGGGGGGTGATGCCCGGGATCTCGCTGATGACGATCACGGCCGGGCCGCTGCCGATGCGGTAGATGTCCCGGCGCTTGCCGTCCGCCTCGAACGACTCCTTGGTGAAACCCTCGAGCGCGTCCTGCCGCTTGCTCGCTTCGCTCGTCGCCATGGGCGGACCGTAGCATCGCCCGCCGTGACAGCACCGCCTCGCTCGATCGACCCGCGCCAGCCCGTGCTCGTCGGATTAGGCACGTCGAACGACTCCAGCCCGGTGGCCGACCTCATGACCGAAGCGGTGCGGCGGGCCGCCGCCGACGCCGGGGCGCCGGGGCTCCTCGGCTCGCTCGATCGCATCGTCTGTCCGCAGGGTTCGTGGTCGCTCACCGATCCCGGACGTTCGGTCGCACTCCGGATCGGCGCTTCCCACGCCAGGACGGTCTTTGCCGAAGTGGGCGTGTCCCAACAGGAGCTCATCAACCACGTGCTGGCGGCCGTCTCGAACGGCGAGTGTGACGCGGTGGTCGTCGTGGGCGCGGAGGCGCGCGTCTGGGAGCGAGGTGGCGGTGTGGAGAAGGACGACTCTGCGGGACCGCCGGACGACGTGCTCACGCGCCCGTCGGACTTCATCGCCCCCATCGAGATCGCGGCCGGCCTCGTGTGGCCGGTGGTCCAGCAGTACGCCCTGATTGAGAACGCGCTGGCGGCGGCCGAGGGTCTGTCGAGCGACGCACAGCGCGACGAAATCGCCTCGCTGTGGGCACGCTTCAATGGCGTGGCGACGCGCAACCCGGACGCCGCGTTCGGCACGCCCCGCACGGCGGACGAGCTCGCGACACCCGGGCCGCGCAACCGCCCCCTTGCGTACCCCTACAACCTGCGGCACTCGACCCAGTGGACGGTCGACCAGGCCTCGGCACTGCTCATCTGCTCCGCCGCCGCAGCCGCTGCCTATGGGGTCCCGACCGACCGGTGGCTGTTTCCCCACGTCGCGCTGCACTGCTCCGCGGCGGTCACGCTGACGGCGCGCCGCCGGCTGCACGCCTGGCCCGCCATGGGGGTCCTCGGCCGCGCCGCCGGAGCCCACCTGGGCGCGCCGTTGCGCAACCTGCAACTCGCCGAGGTCTACTCCTGCTTCCCGGCCGCCGTCCGCGTCCAACAGCGGGAGCTCGGCCTCAACCCGGCAGCCACGCCGACGCTCACCGGTGGCATGGCCTTCGCCGGCGGGCCGTTCAACCACTACGTGCTGCAGTCGGTCGTCACGCTCGGCCGGCGCCTCCGTGAGGACCCGGGCGGGCTGGGCCTGGTGACCACCGTGTCGGGCATGCTGTCGAAACCGGGGCTGGCGGTGTGGTCGGCCGCGCCACCGCCGGGCGCACCGCTGCTGGCCGACCTCGCCGATGATGCCGTCGCCGCCACCGAAGTGGTGCCGGTCGTCGGAACGCCACCCGCAAAGGAGTCAGCGGCGACCGTCGCCAGCTACACCGTCACCTATGGCGGGGACGACGGCCTGGAGCCGGTGCGTGCAGCGATCGTCGCCGACCTGGCCGATGGGGTCCGCACGGCAGCCACCTGCGAAGATGCACAGACCGCCCGTCTCGCCGTCGCCGAAGGCCTCGTCGGCCGGGCGGTCGAGGTGAAGGACACGACATTTCGACTGTGAACGCGACTCCCGCTCGGCCGAGCCGGCCCCGCTTGGTCGACCCGGCCCTCGCCGCACGGGTGCCGGGCTTGCGGAGGGTCGCCGGGCTTGCCCTCCTCGTCGCCGCACTGAGCGCGGTCGCGATCGTGGTCCAAGCTATCGCGTTGGCGCACGTCGTCGACCGATCCCTGCTGCACCACGCACCCCTCGGCGCCGTCACGGGTGCGCTCGTCGTGGTGGCCGTGGCCGTGGTCGTGCGGGCCCTCCTGCACACGGCGGGCGACCTCTCTGCGTTGGGCGCAGCTGACCGCGTGGTGGGCCGTCTCCGGCGCGACCTCTTACGGCACGCGCTCAACCTCGGTCCGGGTTGGTTGGCGGGCGAACGCACCGGCGAGCTCGCACTGACCGCGACGCGAGGGCTGCGTTCGCTGCACGCGTACTACGCGCGGTATCTCCCGCAGGCGGCTGCGGCGGCGGTGATGCCGTTCCTGCTCCTGATCTGGGTCGCCACCCAGGACTGGCTGTCTCTGGTTGTCGTGATCGCACTCGTGCTGGCGGTCCCGCTCACGATGATGTACTTCGGCCGCGAGGCGTCGCGGCGCGCCGAGCGACAGTGGCGCCGGCTCTCGTCGTTGGCCAGCCGCTTCCTCCAGCTGGTGGAGGGCCTTCCCACCCTGCGTGCCTTCGGGCGCGCCGCGCAGGGACGCCGCGAGGTGGAAGCGGCCACCGACGGCGTCCGCGCCGCAACCATGCGCACGCTGCGGAGCGCATTTTTGTCCGCGCTGTCGATGGACCTGATCGCCGGGTTCGGGGTCGGCTTCGTCGCCATGGTCCTCGGACTGCGCCTGTTGTGGGGGCGGCTCGGACTCGAGACGGCGATGGCCGTGCTGCTGGTGGCGCCCGAGATCTTCATCCCCTTGCGACGAGCCGGCGCCGAGTTCCACGCCAGCACCGAGGGTCAGGCCGCGGCGGACCGCGTCCTCGAGGTCCTCGCTACGCCGGGTCGTGCATCGGCCGGCGAGCCGCAACGGGCCGTCGCCCCCTCGGATCCCGCCGTCGGCTTCGCGGCGCGACGCCTGGACATCGAGGGCCTGGTCGTCGAGTACGAGCACCGTGACCACGACCACCCGTCCCTCGACTCTTTCTCCCTGCGCGTCCCGACCGGATCCCGCGTGGCGCTCACCGGCCCGTCGGGTTCGGGCAAGTCGACGGTGCTCGGCGCGCTACTGGGCTTCGTCGAGCCGAGCGCCGGGACCATGTCGATCGGCGAGCGCGTCGCGGGTGACAACCTGGCGCAGTGGCGGACCCACTTCTCGTGGTTGCCCCAGCGGCCCCACCTTTTCAATGCGACGCTGGCGGAGAACGTGCGTCTCGGGGCACCCGGGGCGAACGACGACGAACTGCGCGCCGTGCTCAATGCTGTCGGCCTCACCGACCTCTTAGCGGGACTGCCGGCCGGGCTCGAGACGGTCGTCGGTCACGACGGGCTGACCCTGAGCGCCGGGGAACGCCAGCGGGTGGCTTTGGCGAGGGCTCTGTTGCGCCCAGCGCCGATCCTGTTGCTCGACGAGCCCACCGCGTCGCTCGACCAACCGACGGTGGCGCGCGTCGCAAGGGCGATCGAGCCGTGGCTCGCGGGCCGTACGGTCGTCGTCGCCGCGCACGCGCCCGTGCTGTTGTCGCGTTTCGACGCCGTCGTCGCCCTCACGGCGGCGCACCCCCTGGCGGTGCCGTCGTGAGCCGCGCCCGGGGTTCGCTGCGCCGGGTGCTGGCCGAGCCCGGCACTCCATACGGGCGGCTGGCCGGCGCCGGGCTGTTGGGGCTGGCCTCCGCGGCCGCCACCATCGGCCTCCTCGCCGGCTCGGGCTACGTCGTCGGCCGCGCCTCGCTGCGGCCTGGTCTCGGCGCCATCGTCGGGATCCTGGCCGCGGTCGAGGTCCTCGCTTTCCTGCGCGGGCCGTTGCGCTACGCCGAGCGTCTGGTCGGACACGACGCGGCCCTGCGCGCGCTGACGCGGTGGCGCGTCTGGCTCTACGACCGCCTGGCGCCGCGGGTGCCGGCGGGGCTGGCGGGTTGGCGCAGCGGTGACCTGTTGGCCCGGGCCATCGACGACGTCGACGCGCTGCAGGACCTTTACCTCCGCACGCTGCTGCCCGTGACGATCGCTGTCGGCGCCGCCGTGATCGGCACGCTGGCGGTCGGCTTCATCCTCCCGTGGGCGGCGCTGGCGCTCGGGGTGTCCCTCGCCGTGGCCCTGGTGCTGCCGGCGCTGCTGACCTGGCGGCGCAGCCACGACGATGAGATAGCCGAGCTGGCGGGCGGGCTCGCGGCGCAGGTCGTCGATGCCCTCGAGGGCGCGCCCGAGCTGCTGGCGTTCGGTGCCGACGCGACCGCGCTCGGGAGGATCGAGGCAATGGACGGCCGGGCCGACGCGCTCGAGCGCAATCACGCCCGCGTCGCCGCCAGCGCGGCGCTGTTGATCCAGGTCTGCCTGGCGGCCGCCGTCACCGCGGTGTTGGCCCTCGGCGTGGTGGCCGTGCACGACCACCACCTCGGCCAGGTGATGGTGGCGGTGCTCCCACTTGCGGTGCTGGCCACGTTCGAGACCGTGCCGACCGTCCCGGTCGCGTTGGCCCGGGCCCGCAGCGTGCGCGCCTCGGCCGATCGCCTTTACGCGCTCGAGGACGTGCCCATTCCTGTGCACGACCCGGCCACGCCCGAGCGGCTGGAAGCCGGCGTGCCCGAGGTCTGGTTCGAGGAGGCCGCACTGCGCTATGGGCCGGAGTTGCCGCGAGCGCTCGACGGCGTGAGCCTGCGGTTACCGGCCGGTGGGCGCTTGGCCGTCACCGGCTCGAGCGGGGCCGGCAAGTCGAGCGTCGTCAACGCGCTCCTGCGTTACTGGCCGCTCGAGTCGGGCTCGCTGACCCTCGGCGGTACCGACGTCACTCTGGCGGCGCAGGACGAGGTGCGCGGCGCCAGCGCGCTGGCCGACCAGCGCGCTCAGCTCTTCGCCGGCACGGTGCGCTCGAACGTCACGCTGGGTCGTCCCGACGCAACCGACGCCGAGATCGAGGTCGCACTGGCGGCCGCCCGATTGACCGAGTGGGTCGCCACGTTGCCCGAGGGCCTGGACACCCCGGTCGGCGAGGACGGCGTGGCCATCTCGGGCGGCGAGAGGCGGCGCCTCGCCGTAGCCCGCGCCCTGCTGGCACCCGGGCCGCTGCTCATCCTTGACGAGCCGACGAGCGGGCTCGATGCGGTGCTGGCCAACGAGGTTGTCGCGGGCGTGTTGCGGGCGGCGGGGCCGCGCAGCGTGCTCCTGATCACCCACAGGGCCGGCGAGGCGGCGCGCTGCGACGCCACGGTGAGCCTCGAGGCGGGCCGCGTCACAGCGACGCCGCCGGCCTGACTCCTCAGGGCGTCGAGTGGGAAGCGGCGTCGCCGCCGGCGTTCTCGCTCCTGACCTGGCCCGTCTCGTAAATTGCCCCTCTCTCGTTGGGTCCGCTGGCGACCCGGTCGTCCCTCCACCCGGCCCTGGGGCAGGGGCGGGCACTGACACGGTCTCAGGCGATCCTTTTGACATGGGGATTGCTGGCTGAGAGCCTGGCCAGACTGGGGCAGGCGGCCCCGGTTCGGCCCAAGGCGGGGGCCGGCGAGGCGGGTTCCAACACGGGGGGCGCAAGTATCAAGCGACCGTTGGATTATCTCTGTGACAGGAAGGTGCACCTGGTGACTCCCAGCTCGCATGTGGCGAAGAGCGGGGCAAGCGGTGGCGGCGTGGAGATCGAGCAGTCCCTCCCCGATCTGTTGCCGCCCGAGTTCGCGTTGGCGGACCTCGAAGGCGCGTCCGAGATCGACACGAGCGTGACGGATGGTCGCGTCGCACGGGGGCAGCGGACACGCCGCAACGTGGCGGAGGCACTTATGTCGTTGCTGAGAGAGGGCGATGCCGAGCCAACGGCTCGGTCGGTCGCCGAACGCGCCGGGGTTTCACTGCGGCTGGTGTTCCATCACTTCGCTGAGATGGACGACCTGTATCACTACGTGGCTGCGCTGCTCCTGCGACGCCAATGGTCGGGGATGCCCCTCATCTCGCCCAAACTCGCGCTCACGACGCGCCTCGAGCGCACGGCGGCCCACCGCGCCGCGCTCTACGAAGAGATCTCGCCAGTACGCCGTGCCCTCGTGCACCGGATGTCGTCGTCGGACGGCGTGGGTGCCGCCATCCATGCGGCAGACACGTTGCTCCTCGAGAACCTCAAGGAGACGTTCGCGCCCGAGCTCTCCGCGTTGCCCGCCAGTAGCCGGATGGAAGTCCTCGAAGCCATGGACGTGGTGTCTTCCTGGGAGGCGTGGGAGCGACTGCGCACGGTCTCGATGCTCCAGGTGCGCGGGGCGAAGCGGGTAATGACCCGCATGCTCGAAGCGCAGTGCGCCCCTCAGGTCAGCGCCCGGCGCGGCGCGCACATCGGCGCCGCTGCGGCGGTGTCCTGAGAGCTAACCGCTCGTGGCACTCAGGCCGGCACTTCGGGTGCGCGTCTGTCGCTCGAAGCGGATCAGAGAACCGAACCTGGTTGGACGAGATAATCAGCCGCCCGGGCGGCGAGCGCCATGATGGTGAGCGCGGGGTTGGCACTCCCCTGGGTCGCACACACGCTCCCGTCCACGACGAAGAGGTTGGGGATCGCGAAGGACCGCAGATTGGCGTCCACCACCCCCTCTGACTCGTTGGCGGCCATCCGACATCCGCCGATGAGGTGGGCATAGCGCTCGATGGTGATGGCCTCTTCCGCCCCGGCCGCCTCGTGCATCTCTTCCATCACGGACCGCGCGGCCGAGACGAGCGCGCGGTCGTTGTCACACAGCGAATAGCGGAAATCCGCGATCGGCAGGCCGTGGCGGTCCGTTTCCTCGGCCAACGTCACCCTGTTCTCCGCACGCGGAAGGAATTCACACAAAGCACCGAAGGTCGCCCAGTGCACGTAGTCACGCATGTACTCGCGCAGTGTTTCCCCCCAAAAGCCCTGCGCGACGACGTGCTCGGCAAATACGATCGGCAGTGGCGAGATGCACTGCAGGGAGAACCCTCGCTTGTAGTTCTTTGTGCGGTCGGTCTCGTAAAAGGCCTCAGAGGAGGCTTCGGGTGGTGGTGCCTTGTACGAACGGATCTCCTCGGAGTAGCGCCCGGACGTTTGCGGCGCTCCCTGCACCATGACGTAGCGACCGACCTGGTCGAAGTCGTTGCAGAGCCCGTCGGGGAACCCGGCGCACGACGAGTTGAGGAGCAGACGCGGGCTCTCGATCGAATAGGCGGCGACAACGACGAGTCGCGCGCGCTGGCGGTACTCGACGCCCTCGTGGAAATAGGTCACTCCCCTCGCTCGGCCCCCGTCGACCTCGATGCGCGCCACCATGCAGTCGGGCCGGACCTCGGCGCCGTGGGCCAGCGCATCAGGGACGTGGGTGATCAGCGGCGAGGCCTTCGCGTTGACCTTGCACCCCTGGAGGCAAAAGCCCCGATAGATACAGTGCGGGCGGTTGCCGAAGCGGCCGTTGACGATGGCAACTGGCCCGACCCGTGCCTCGATCCCCGCCGCGCGGCAACCTCGCACGAAGGCGAGCCCGTTCGCACCCATCGGATGCGGGCTCTGGGGATAGCGGTGTGGGTCCCCCCAGGGCCAGCGTTGCCCGGCCACGGGTAGCTCCGCCTCGAGTTGTGCGTAGTAGGACCTCAGCTCTGCGTAGTCAATGGGCCAGTCGGCCCCCACGCCGTCGCTCGAGAGCGTCTGGAAGTCCGAAGGGTGGAAGCGGGGGGCGTAGCCGGCGAAGTGCACCATGGAGCCGCCGACGCCTCTCCCCGAGTTGTTATTCCCGAGTGCCACAGGATCGCTCCCTGAGATGACCCGGGGCTCGTTCCAATACAGCTCGTGCGAGCCGGCCTCGTCACTCACCCAGTCCCGGTCCGGGTCCCAAAACGGTCCGGCGTCGAACGCGACCACGCGCCAGCCCCGTCGGGCCAGGCGCTGCGTCAGGACCGCGCCGCCTGCGCCGCATCCGATGACGACGGCGTCGACCTCCTCGTCCTGTTCGTAGCGCCGCATGTCCCGGCGGAGGGCATGATTCGTCCGCGAGCCGTCGTTGGGCAACAACCAGGCGGAGGCGTTACGGCGCCGCACGGTGTTCAGGACGAACCCTCCGGTTGGGAGAGTCCCGCCGCGTGCCGCTTCTTCGCATCTTCGGCCCGTTCTGCCCAGGGCACGGGGTCGTGGGCGTCGCGCTCGGGGACCTCCCAGTGCTCGCGGCCATCGAGCGCGAGGTGCTTGTACCCGGTCGGATAGGCCGGGCCACCGAAACCGATTTCGTTCCACGCCCAGGGGTGGGCGTAGAACGCGCTGCAGGCATAGCGCATCCAAAGGGAGAACACGTGCTTCGCGGGCAGGCCATGCCATGCGCCCTTGCACAGCCGGACCCGCTCGATGATGTCCCGCTGGGCCTGCCGGTCGATCGACACGAAGCCGTCGCTGTTCGCCGACCGTGCCTCGGCGTCGAGCGCCGCCACCGAGAGACGCCAAGCCTCAGGGTCTTCCGGCAGGTCGTCGTAGCGGTACCCGTCGCCCTGCCGTTCGGCCAGGCGCCGGTCGAGGACCTCGAACACCGGCACCCGCGGGTCGTCGTCTTGGCCCAAGAGCCGGTCGAGGAGCTGGCGGACGATCGCCTCTTCCGCCGCGCCGAAGAACTGCGGCAAGGCCGGGGGCTCGAGACGGCCGAGGACGACTGCGGTGGTGGTGGCGTCCCAGGCGCGGGCCCGCGCGACTGCGTCGTAGCCGGGGAAGCGTTGCTCGGCCAATCCCGGTGTCGTGCTCCGGCGTTTAGTCCTCACGCCGCAGGACCGAGGCCACCAAGCCCATGCCGCCGACGAGGCCGAAGAGCAGCGGCGCGAAGGTTGGCGGGCCCATCTCCGCGTTGTAGCGGGCCATGCGCCAGCCGCCCGGCCGCTGCGCGATTCCTCGCAGATGGAGGTACTGACCCTGCAGACTGTTGGTCAACACTACGGCCGAGGCCACGGGCAGGACCGTCTTGGCGGCTCGCCGCGACGCCACGCCGGCCACGCCGGCCGCAGCGATGACCGGCGTCAGGGCAACGGGGAGCCACATCATGCGGTTGGCAAAGCTGGCGCGATCGTGCTCCAGCCAGATCTCGACGCCCGTGATCACCGCGCCTGCAGCCGTCAAGGCCGAGAGGCTGCGCTCGAAGCGACCATGGCGCACGTTCTGGAGAAGGCGGTCGATCCCCATGACCTCGGCGTGAACGGGCGAGCCACCGTCTGCGTGCCCGCGCAACCTACTCACGCGCGGAACTCGGTGATCTTGTCCCGCCAGAGCGTGCTGGCGATGGTCGCCTTGCGCGGCTGGCCAGCCAGAAAGGCCCTGAGAAATCCCTTGGCCTGCTCGTACTCCACCTTGGCCGGCATCGGGGGTTCGTCGGGGTTGACGTGCACGTCGACGAGCGCCGGTCCCGGATAACGGAATGCCTCCTCGACGGCGGTCTCGACGTCGCCTGCCTTCTCTACCTTGATCCCCCGGGCCCCGCAGGCCTCGGCCCAGGGTGCGAAGTCCGAGGGGCGATCGAAGCGCACGCCGTGCTCCGGGTACCCCAGCACCATCTGCTCCCACAGGATCTGGCCGAGGGAGGAGTTGTTGTTGATCACGACCTTGATGGGAAGCCCGTAGCGGCAGGCGGTGTCGAACTCGGCCATCAACATGGCGAAGCCGCCGTCCCCCACGAAGGCGATGCACTGGCGATTCGGATAGGCGAACTGGTTGGCGATCGTGTAGGGAAGACCGGGAGCCATCGTCGCCAGGTTCCCCGAGAGGTAGAACTCGCGCTGGGCGCGTATGGTGAAGTGGCGCGCCGCCCAGGTCGCGATCGTCCCCGAGTCTGACGTTAACATTGCATCGTCGTCGGCCAGTCGGTCGATGACGGCCATCAGGTACTGCGGTTGGATGGGATCCCCGTTAATGGACTCGATGGCCCGCAGCTTGGTCCGCCAGTCGTCCATGGCTTCGCTGATCTCATTGAGGAAGGAGCGGTCCGCTCGCTCCGCCAGAAGCGGGAGGAGCGCGCGGAGTCCCTCCGCGGCGCCGGCGATCATCGGCACGTCCGTCGCAATGCGGTTGCCGGCGCGGCTCGGGTCGGCCTCGATCTGCACGACCTTGCACTGCCCGGGCTCAGGCAAGTACTTCGTATAGGGGAAGTTGGTGCCGACCATGAGTAGCGTGTCGCAGCCCTCCATGGCGTCCATGGCCGGCGCCGTGCCGAGCAAGCCGAGCCCACCGACCGACAGCGGATGGTCGTCTGGCACCACCGCTTTGCCGGGCAGTGTCTTGACGATGGGGCTGGCCAAGCGGGCCGCCGTCTCGAGCACCTCGCGGCGCGCGCCCAGCGCGCCGGCGCCGACCAACATGACAACCTTGGACCCGGCGTTCAGCACTTCGGCGGCGGCCGTGACGTCTTCGGGTCGCGGCAGACCCGACGCAGGCAGGTAGATGGGGGCCGTTGGCAAGTTGACCGCTGGAGCCGGGGCGCTCCAGGGATTGGCGCCGGCATCGGCGATCTGGATATCGGTCGGAATCGTCAGGTGGGCGACACCCCGGCGCGCGAAGGCATGGCGGATGGCGATGTCGACCAAGGTGGGTAGCTGGGCCGGCACGTGGATCATCTCGTTGTACTCGGCCACGTCGATGAACAGTTTCTCGAGCGCCACCTCTTGTTGGTAGCCCGTCCCCAGCATCTGTGACTCCTGCATCCCGGTAATGGCGAGCACCGGCGCGTGATCGAGCTTCGCGTCGTACAGACCATTCAGCAGGTGGATCGCGCCTGGCCCCGAAGTCGCCAGGCACACGCCGAGCTTGCCGGTCGATTTCGCGTAGCCGGTGGCCATGAACGCGGCCGCTTCCTCATGATGGACGAGTACGAAGCGCACGCGGTCCTGATGGCGTCGTAGCCCCTCCATGATGCCGTTGATGCCATCGCCCGGGAGTCCGAAGATGGTGTCGACTCCCCAGTCGGCGAGCCGTTCTATGAGTACCTCTGATGCGATCTTGCTCATCGTGACCTCACAATCGACACGCGCTTCGGACGGGGTGGGGCTTACCCAGAACCCGGCCTCACAATCCACGCGGCCCGACGGCAGCGGCCGTTTTGGCTCCTTCGACAACGGGAATGGTCTCGCGATGAGCAAGGTTGCATCGCGACCCCGCGTCGCACAGCTTGACGCGCTCAGCCCTCACGCGCTGCGTGACTACTCGTTCCTCGCCGACGGGTTTCGGGGCGCGCTGCTCGACCCAGACGGCGACGTGGCCTGGCTGTGCTTTCCCACCTGGTCGGACGGCGCCGTCTTCGCCGGCTTGCTCGGCGGGCGCGGGATCTATCACCTTGCGCCGTCGGGCCGGCGGGTGCCCGGTGGGTTCTACGAAGCAGGCACGCTCATTTGGCACCAGCGGTGGGTCACCGACGACGGTGTCGTCGAGTGCTGCGAGGCACTGGCCTACCCGGGCGAGGCGGACCGCTGCGTGCTGCTGCGGAGCATAAAGGCGATCGACGCCGATGCGATGATCCGCGTCACGCTCCACCTCGCACCCGACTACGGCCGGAACGGCGGTGGCGCGTGGCGGCGCCACGAAGACGGTTGGCTCGTCGACACGGGCGGGTTCAGGGCCCGGTTGAGCGGCCCCGTGCTGTCGTCGCAACCGTCCGACGGCCGCCTCGACTTCCACCTGCGCCTCCCAGCGGGCTCCACCGCCGACTTGGTCCTCGAAATGCAGCGAGCCTCGCAGCAAGCCACGCGGCCACCCGACCCCGCCGACCTCTGGCAGCGGACCCGCGACGCCTGGGGCGACGCAGTGCCGCAATGCGTCGGGGTGCCGGCCCGGCGCGACGTCCGCCACTCCATTGCCGTCTTGCGCGGCATGACCGACCGCAACGGTGCGACGGTTGCCGCCGCGACGACCTCGTTGCCCGAGCGGGCCGAAGCGGGCCGGAATTACGACTACCGCTACGCCTGGTTGCGGGACATCTGCTACATCGGCCATGCGGGTGCCGCCGTCCCGGGGGGAGAGGTCATGCTGGACGACGCAGTCCGTTGGGTGACCGCCCGACTGCTCGAGGACGGTCCGGACGTCCGACCGGCCCACCTGTCCGGCGGGCGAGCGGTACCTGATCCCGAGCACCTCGGCCTGCCGGGCTATCCCGGTGGATCGGACGTGGTCGGCAACCGGGCCTCTCGTCAGTTCCAGCTCGACCCCTTTGGAGAGGCGTTGCTCATCTTCGCGTTGGCCGACGAACGCGATCTGCTCGACGCGGACGGCTGGCGTGCGGCAGAGATCGCGCTCCGCGCCATCGAAGCCAAAGCGGACAGGCCTGAAGCCGGCATCTGGGAGATCGAGCCGGGCCGCCACTGGACTCACAGCAGGCTCATTTGCATTGCCGGGCTCAAGGCCATCGCCGAGCAGGGAGCACCGCTGCGATGGCGGACGAAGGCGCTCGGGCTCGCCGACCATCTCCTCAGCCGTGCGGACGCGACATGCCTACACCCGTCGGGCCGCTGGCAACGCTCGCCGGACGACCCGCGGGTCGATGCGTCGCTGCTCCTCTCGGAGATCAGGGGCGCTCTTGCCCCTGATGATCCGCGGTCTGTCGCCACCCGTGTCGCCTTGCTCGACGACCTCTGCGACGACGACTACCTGTACCGATTTGCTGAACCGGGCCTTCCCCTCGGTCAAGAAGAGGGAGCCTTTCTCGTGTGCAACTTCTGGATGTCCCTCGCCTACCTCGGCGCCGGTGATGTTCGCAATGGCGCCCAGTGGTTCGAACACACCCGGGCGTCGTGCAGTGGCAGCGGTCTGTTCTCCGAGGAGTACGACGTGGCGCAGCGTCAGCTCCGAGGCAACCTGCCGCAAGCCTTCGTCCACGCTCTGCTCATCGAGACGGCGGGCCGTCTCTGCAATGCCTAGCTCGAACGAACCGAGGGTGACATCCGTCACGTCCCGCTCCTATACCGTCCCGACCGACCAGCCGGAGGCAGACGGGACACTGGCCTGGGACTCGACCACGGTCGTCGTGGCCGAGGCCGTCGCAGGCGGCACGTCGGGCCTCGGATGGACGTACTCTTCGGACGCAGGTCGCGCCATCGTCGACGGCGAGCTCCGGCAAGCCGTCTGCGGCATGAGCGCGTTGGCGGTCCCCGCTGCGCACGAGGCCATGGTCCGCGCCTGTCGGAACCTGGGCCGGCCCGGCGTCGTCAGTTCCGCCATCTCCGCCGTCGACATCGCACTGTGGGACTGCAAGGCGAAGATCCTGAACGTTCCGCTGGCTGACCTGTTCGGGCGCGCCAGCGAGGCCGTGGCGCTGTACGGCAGCGGCGGGTTCACAACCTATGACGAAGCCACGGCCCGTGCGCAGCTCCAGCGGTGGACGCAGGACTGGGCGATCCCGCGGGTCAAGATGAAGATCGGCGAGTCCTGGGGACGTTGTGCGCAGAGGGATCTCGACCGTGTCGGGTTTGCCCGGAGCGTCATCGGCGACCGGATCGAGCTCTTCGTCGACGCAAATGGCGCGTACTCGCGCAAGCAGGCCGTGCGCGTCGGGCGACGACTGGTCGATGTGGCCGGGGTGACGTGGTTCGAGGAGCCCGTCTCGTCCGACGACCTCGCAGGGCTCAAGGAGGTCAAGGAGCAGTTGACGCTCGACGTAGCTGCCGGCGAGTACGGCTACGACGAGATCTACTTCGCCCGCATGCTCGAGGCCGGCGCGGTCGACTGCCTGCAGATCGACGTCACGCGTTGCGGTGGATTCACGTCCTGGCTGCGGTGCGCGGGACTCGCTGCCGCCCGCGGCGTCGAAGTGTCCGCCCATTGTGCTCCGAACCTCCACGCACACGTCGGTACGGCCGTCCCTCACCTCCGCCACGTCGAGTACTTCCACGACCACCAGCGCCTCGACGACATGCTCTTCGACGGGCTCCTGGATCCCACAGGTGGCTCACTCACGCCGCGCCATGACGCCCCGGGCCACGGCATGGCACTGAAGGAGGCGGACGCCGAGCGCTTTCGGAACTAACGGGACCCAGCCCGGTCGGCTCACGCGATCATGGGCCGGCATGGCGGCGCAACCACGCCCACGGTGAGCGTCCACTCGAGCGGGCGTCGAACCGACCGTGGGCGCCGAAACCACCCGAGACCGGCTCGAAGAGGTTGTTCGGACGGTCGGGGCTGTCCGGATCATCGCTCTGTTGCGAATCGAAGCCCGTACGAGCGAGGTAACGATCGAGGAGGCCGGGCACGAACTTGTTCGCCGTCACCGTAAGCGACGTGGACACTCCGACGTAGTACGCCCTCCGCCGTGGGTGCTCGGCCGCAAAGCGAACAGCGCGTGCGCCCACCTCGGGCTGGTAGATGGGTGCAACCGGCTGCGGCCTCATCCTCAGATATGACCGGACCCAGTCGAACTGCGGCGTGTTCAGCGCCGGCATGTGCACCATGGTCACTTGGATGCCGCTGCCAACATGGCGCAATTCGGTGCGCAACGACGAGGTGAACCCAACGATGGCGTGTTTGGCACCGCAGTAGGCCGATTGGAGCGGAATGCCCCGGTAGGCCAGCGCGCTGCCAACCTGGACGATGACGCCGCGGTCCCGTTCGTGCATCGACTCCAAGGCTGCCTTCGTACCGTGCACGAATCCGAGATAGGTCACGGCCGTCGCGCGGGTGAATTCCTCGATCGTGAGCGTGGTGAACGGAGCGAACACCGAGCTCATTGCGTTGTTGACCCAGATATCGACGGGCCCGAGTTCGTTGTGGACGCGTGAGGCTGCCGCGGCGACCTCGTGCCACTCCGCCACGTCCGTCGGGACGACAAGCGCGAGTCCGCCCGCTTGCTCAACCTCGTCGGCCGCCTCCTTCAGACGAGCCGTGTCCCGGGCCAGCAGGGCGACGCGATGACCCTGACGGGCGAATTCGAGGGCGATCGCCCGGCCGAGCCCTGCGGACGCCCCTGTGACCACAACGGTCCGGCGGTGAGATGCCCCGTTGCCGGCCGCCGTGCGGTCAGGCTCCGACAAAGGCATCCGTGGTGGTGATCGACAGGACGTCCTCCAGGCCGGTCACGGCCAGAAGCTCGCGCATAAACAGGTTGGGGTTGAGGAATCGAAGCTGGACACCGGCGTCGAGGCACTGGAAGTGGGCGGTCACGAAGACCGAGAGACCGGTCGGGTCGGTGTAGTCCAACCGGATCAGGTCCAAGTCCAAGTTCGGCGGCTGTGCGCGCACCACGCCGGCCAACCGCTCGATCAAGCCGGGGGCACTCGACAGGTCGAGCTCCCCGTACAACGACAAGGTCACCCGGTCGGCGTCCACGGCCGTCTTGATGCGCAACAGCTCCCGTTCCATCGTGATCCTCTCGACGGCTGGTGTACCTCATGCCCGGGGCACCCCCGTGAAACATTGCCAGCCGGTGTCGCCATGAAACCTCCGGATCCGCGCATGCTCTCGGATGGGCATCTTGCGCTGTAGTTCTGGGGCTGGCGTTTGCAAAGTCGAAGCCGGGGAAGCTTGTGTCGAGAGGAGGTATCCCGATGGCCGAAATCGGTGCTTTTCTTTCTAGTGAAGAACACGGACCTCGATCATTGATTGCACAGGCGCACATGGCCGAAGCGGCGCAAATGCGCGGGGTGTTCATCTCCGATCACTTCCACCCGTGGATCGACAGTCAGGGTCAAAGCCCGTTCGTATGGAGCGTTGTTGCTGCGATCGGCGCGACCACGTCGCTCCGCGTGATGACTGGCGTCACGTGCCCGACGGTGCGGATCCATCCGGTCATCCTGGCGCAAGCGGCCGCAACATCTCAGAGCTTGCTCGACGGCCGCTTCGTCTTCGGGGTGGGCTCGGGGGAAGCACTCAACGAGCACATTCTCGGTGACCACTGGCCGCCGGTGTCGACCCGTTTGGAAATGCTCGAGGAGGCGGTCGAGGTGATCCGAAGGCTCTGGGAGGGCGACCTCGTGACGCATCATGGCCGCTTCTACACCGTGGAGAACGCACGGCTGTACACGCTCCCGGACTCGCCGCCCCCGATTGCTGTATCCGCCTTCGGCCCCAAGGCAGCGGAAGTTGCGGCAAGGATCGGGGACGGCTTTGTGACAGTGAAGCCCGGCCGCGATCTCCTTGACCACTACCGCCGGCACGGCGGTGGCGGCGACGCCATCGCGGCCCTAAAGGTCTGCTGGGACCGCGACGAGGGCCGGGCGCGGAAATTGGCCCATCAGCTCTGGCCGACGGAAGCCGTCGAGGGCCAGCTCAGCCAGGAATTGCCCCTGCCGTCGCATTTCGAGGCAGCGGCCTCACACGTGACCGAAGACATGGTCGCTGACGAGGTGGCGTGCGGCCCAGACCCCGAACGGCACGTCGCCGCGATTGAGGGCTTCCTTGAAGCGGGGTTCGACAAGGTCTACGTGAACCAGATTGGCCCGGACCAGGAGGGATTCTTCGAGTTCTACGCGCAGGAGCTCCGTCCTCGCCTGGCGACCTAAGGCGGTCGACGCGACGGCCCGTTGCTCGCCTGTTTCGGCGGCTCGGCGCGGTCTCCCATCGCGGCGAAGGTCGCCTTGCCGTCGTGCTCGGGGTTGAGGCTCGTGACGGTCACGCTCGGCCTCGTGCGCTCGGTCGTCCTCTCAATGCAGCGTGCGATCGACGGCGTGCCTGAGGTTGGCCGGATCCTCTCTTCGCGGCGCGGCGGGCCCGGGGAACGGATGGCGCAAGCAAACGAAGGCCCTGCGGACACTTCTCGAACTAGCCCGGACGCCTCGTTCATCCCTGGTCTGGTCGAACGGCACAAGTGATTCGGCGTTCGTTGCCGACTCTTTGTCACCAAACGCATTGTGCCGACGCGGCCGAACCCATTTGCGCCAAAGCCATCGGGACGTTTTGCGCGGCCGTTGTCGGGCATACAGCCATCCACATGGTGTCAACCTCCTGGGGACGAATCGATGCATCCGCAAATCACGCTTCCGATTGTTCTGGACCGAGACTCCTCAGCCGGCAACGACACTCTTCGCTCGGCTATTGCGAGACGTCTCGGACTCCGCGAGATGTGCGCGCGGTTGTTCGATGCAGTCCGACTCCCGGTCGCGCTGGTTACCGATCCCGCTTCGCTCAGCCTCGCATGCGTGACCTGCCTGAGCGCGTTGTCGGGTCGGCGGATTGTCCGGAGTACGGACCTCGCCCGAGGCCTCGGCGCTCGTCTCCGCAATCAGGCGGCCTGTCACCGACCGCGCCATCGCGCGTTCGGCTTCTGCCCAGCCGGCGCGCCGACTGCGTGCACCCTGACCGTTGACACAAAGGAGAAGCGATGACAGAGACCCAGACCGGCGACATCGTCGACTTGTTGTCCCAAGACCATGAAGCGGCTGAGCGTTTGCTCGACCAGATCACCAGCGCGGAGGCCTCGGCCCGGGAGGGCCTGTTCTGGGAGCTCGTCCCCGAACTCGTGCGTCACGAGGTGGCCGAAGAGGTCGTCGTGTATCCGACGATCCGCTCAAAAGCTCCAGACGGCGATGCCGAGGTCGAGCCGCGCTTGAAGGAACAAAAGGAAGCCGAAGAGATGCTCTCCTCCATGGAGAAACTCGACCCGACAAGTGACGAGTTCGCCCAGAGGCTCTCCAAGCTCCGGGACGGCGTGCTCGACCATGCCCAAGCGGAGGAACAAAACATCTTCCCGCTTCTGCGGGCTCTCGAGCACGAGGAAGAGCGGGTCGAGCTTGGCGCGCGCTACCAGAAGGCAAAGGCCAGCGCGCCGACGCATCCCCACCCGAACGCCCCTGACACGCCACCTGGCAACAAGATCCTGGGTCCCATCGCCGCGTTTGCGGACAAGGTCCGTGACGCGGCAAGAGGAATCTGAGAACCGGCAAAAGAAAAGGAGGAGCGAACGTGCCGTCGAAGCGAGCCAACGTCAAGAACGAAAAGCAGTACGAGGCTCTGAAGGACAAGGGCATGTCAAAGCAACGCGCCGCACGCATCGCGAATGCGTCCGACTCTTCAAGCCACGGCGGGAAGAAGTCGGGCTCGGAAGGGGACTCGCGCCAGGGTGGTACGACGGCGCAACATAAGGCCGCGGGACGAAAGGGGGGTCGAGCCGCCGCACGATCACGGTGAGTCCCGCCGACCCCTCGTTGAGCAGCTCGCCGGGTCGCCGTGGCGCCCAGCGAGCCTTGCGCCTCGAGGGAGAGCTACACGCTGCCGGCGAGGGCGACGGATGTGCGGCTTCCCCGTCCGAGCCGGGCAGAAGATCTTTGATCGAACACCAGCGTGGAAGGAGGATTCCCCGCCCAATGTGGCGCCCCCACATGGGGGGTTAAAGCAAGGGGATCAGGGTATATCCGGAGCGGCCCCCAATGCGGATTGCCCCATCTTCGAGGAGGTGTCATCTTGCGCTCGAATTCTACGGTGACGAACCAGGAGAAACTCGTGCTCAGTGGCCTCGACACGGCCGTCTGGCAGACAGACCGGGGTAGCGCGATCGTGGTTCTCAGCGGCGACCTCGATCTTGCAACTGCACCGAAGCTGCGCCAACGGCTGGCCGACCTCGCTGACTGCGACGTCATCGACCTGGTGATCGACCTCGCCAATTTGGGGTTCATGGATTCGTCGGGGATTTCAGTGATCGTGGGAACCTACGAGCACCTGAAATTGAGAGGTGGCTCCTTGGTGATCCGCAACGCCAATCCAATGGCGATCAAGATATTCCAAATCACAGGACTCATGGAATACCTCTCGGTGACCGGAGCGCCGATCTGACCACTACTGGCTGCCGCCCCGAGACATCGCGAAGGGTCCGACGGGCCGTGCTTCGTAGCCTCCATATGGCTTGACTCCGGCCATATGGGCGATGGGACTTGGTCCGAGCTGTTGGCGCCCGGTCAGTGAAGCCATCGAATCGCCAAGATCGCCGTGTCGTCATCGGTAACCTCCCCAGCGAAGAAATCGTCCACGATGCTCGTAAGGAGGTCATCGATCCGCGGAACTTCGACCGAGGCCGCCTTGCGCAGTCGCTCCATGCCCGCGTCAAGGTCTTCATTTCTTCGCTCAACGAGCCCGTCGGTATAAGCAATCAGCGTCGAGTTCGGCGCAATAGGAATTGTGACCGACTTATATTCTGGCGCCCCGATCCCAAGTGGGACGCCCACCGGAGTTTCGATGAATTCGCTTTGTTCGTCGTTGAGAAGCAGCGCCGGAAGGTGGCCCGCGTTTGCCATCGTGATTTCTCGCCGCTCATTGTCGACAAGGCCAACGAGCACGGTTGCAAAGTGCCCATCCGACCCGATGCTGATCTCCTTCGACGCCATCTCGAGAATCAGCGACGGACTGTAAGCAAGCGTGGCGTAGGCACGAATTGTGTAGCGAAGTCCGGCCATGATTGTTGCTGCAGCCAGTCCGCGGCCCGACACGTCACCGACGACGAAGGCGAACCGATGATCGTCAATCGCTATGGCGCTGTACCAATCCCCACCGACCTCAATGCCGGACTCTCCAGGGATGAAGCGGGCCGCGAACTCCACTCCCTCAACCGTGGGGAGGGCTTTTGGCAACAGCGAGTGCTGCAGCGTCAACGACACGTTCCGCTGCTCGCCGTACAGACGTCGGTTCTCTTCAGCGAGACCTTCGGCGTACAGACGCCGCCGGACCAGCCGCTCGGTCATTGCAACCAGGGCGATGGTGAAGAGCAGGCCGACGACGAGAATCCCCCAGGGAAGGAGCTGCGACCACCGCCCAGCCAGCGGGTTCTTCGGAGAGATGACAAGGGTCAAAACGGTGGACCCGAAGGGCACCCTGGCAGTGGAGACGGCGCCACTAAGCGGCAGATGCGAGACATTGGTCTCGATGAGCGCGGCTGCAGTAGCCGATTTACCGAAGTAGATCGCAACATTCAGCCCTGAATCAGGCGAGCTTGCGGGAACGACAAATCTGCGACTGCCCGGCAGGGCTTGTCCGGCGGAGGCGACGTAAGTACCAGCCGGTCCGACAAATGAAATCAGATAGCCGAAACGCTGCACCCCTTTGCCCAGGACTCTGGTGGTCACGAGCGAATGGGTCTTCGCTGCGCGCACGAACAAGGCCAAACCTAGTTTCCCGGTTGGACTGTTGATCGGTTTGGCTCCAAGAAGCGCCAGCAATTGGACTTGCCCGCTCCGCACCAGAACGATGGATGCGGTTGCAAAGGGCCCCGCCGGAGCCATCGACGGCGCAATGACCCGCGGAAGGTCGCAGCAGGGTCTGACGCTTCGCCCGCAGCCGCGGCCGCTTGACCGAGCCGTCGTTCCAGGTCGACTGGGGCGATTCCGATTGCAGAGGCCGTGAGGTTGGCCTGAAGCTCTGACAGATGCTGCTCATCGTGCAGATAGCTGAGTCGCGAACTGACGGTGAGCACTCCGGTCACAACGAGGCCAACGACGAGGACCATGAGGCTCAGTCGATGCAGCTTGCGCCGACTTCGCGTCTCCAGAGTCGGTCTTGCGAACCCGTCGCGGTCGGCCCGCTGGCGTTTGGCGGCCGACCGCGTGCCGGCAGACTCGTTCGATGAAGGAGGCAGCGTGTGCTCGAGGGTCATCTAGGCACTCCGTCGGAACGTCACCAGCCAGATCACCTCGAACGCCTCCCTTCTCCGGCCTCCATCCACGAATGCCCATGGCTCAGTCCAACCCGGACCGCCTGAGTAGGGACTGTAGAGCTATTGAAGTGAGATGACAACCTCTTGATGAAATCTCGCGTCCATCGGTACCATCTGAGATCGACCCAACGTTGTTTTCGCCGCAATACCTCCTCAATATCTATCCGTATGCTATGAATGACGGGTAGTGAGGGCTGTGAAAGAGGACGGGGTATACAGCATCGGTGCTGTCGTCAAGATGCTGGGCGTCCCCGCGCAGACGCTCCGTACATGGGAAGAGCGCTATCACCAAATCATCCCCGCCCGAAGCGGCGGCGGACAGCGCCTCTACAGCCGAGACCAAGTCGACCAACTGCGCTTCATCGTGGGAGAACTCGACCGTGGGATGCAGCCCGCCGATGCGCATCGATTGTTGGAAGAACGGAACCGCTTCCCGTTCGAGCCTCGGGCCGGTGCCGACGATCTGCTGACGATCTTGCTCGCGGAGCGCGATCCGTTTTCGGCGGAGCTCTCCGAATACCTCCTGCGCACCGAGGGCTACGCAACACGAATCGTCCTCGACGCCAACGCGGCACGAGAGGCTTTGTCAGACGAGACCCCGAGCCTCGTGGTGATTGATCTTCTCATCTCTGGTGGAGCTGGACACGAGCTCTGCCGGCTGGCCCACGAGCGAGCTTCGATCCCGATCATTGCCGTGTCGGCGCTCGAATCGCGAGACCAGGCACTCGAGTCGGGTGCCGACGCTTTCTTGCTGAAGCCGCTCGATCCTCTCCAGTTCGTCTCGACGGTACGAGACCTGCTTGGCACGAGCGCTTACCTAAGTCAACCCGTTCGCGTTCAATGAGCGACAGGCTGGCGAGCGGTTCCGCGCGTCTGGACGCAATCCTTGAAGGGGGCCTCCCCTTGAACGGGATCAACCTCATCATGGGCCGTCCCGGTTCGGGCAAGACGATCCTTGCTCAGCAGTACCTCTTCCATAACGCAACGGCCGAGCGTCCGGCGCTCTACCTTTCGACGGTTTCCGAGCCGCTGGTGAAGATTCTCCGCTACGGCCAGTCGCTGAGTTTTTTTGACAAATCCGTCGTAGGAACAGACGTCATCTACGAAGACCTTGGCCAGAGCGTCAATAGCGGCGGACTCTCCGCTGTGCTGACCAAGCTCATCGAGTTACTCCGAGAGTGGCATCCTGCCCTCATCGTGATCGACAGTTTCAAAGCCCTTAGGGCGTACGCTCCCGATGAGGGATCGTTCCGCCAGTTCCTTCATGACTTGGCTGGTCACCTCTCCGCTTCCGCGATCACCTCATTTTGGGTCGGCGAGTATGACAGAGCCGATGCAACTGAGGCTCCCGAGTTCGCCGTGGCGGACGCGATCGTTTCGCTCGGCGTCGAGCACAACACCGACCGAGAGTCTCTCGTCTTTCAAGTTTTGAAGCTCCGCGGCAGTGGCTTCATCTCAGGCAAACACGCCTATCGGGTCTCAAGGGACGGCATCGACGTGTTCCCGCGTCTGGCCGATCACGCAGACGGTGACAGCTACGATTTTGCCCTCGAGCGTATTTCATCGGGAGTGTCCATCCTCGACGAAATGCTTGCTGACGGTTACTGGCGGGGAGCATCGACGCTTGTTGCCGGACCGTCGGGTGCGGGAAAGACGCTCGTCGCCCTTCACTTCGTCTTCCGCGGCGTTGAGCTGGGCGAGCAGGGCATATTTGCGACGTTCCAAGAGAACCCGATGCAACTAGAGCGCGTTGCTCAAGGGTTTTCCTGGTCGTTCGCGGAAAGAGAGGTCGAGCTGATGTTTCGGCCTCCTGTAGATCTCTATCTCGATGAGTGGGTCTACCACCTCCTGGATCTGATCGAGCACACCGGCGCACAGCGAGTTGCCATCGACAGTCTCGTCGACTTGCGAGCAGCGTGTGGTGACGAGATTCGATTCCGCGAATATATGTACTCGTTCCTCCAACGCTGCGCGCGACGCAACGTCAGCGTGATCATGACCCAAGAAGTTCCGGAGCTTTTCGGGATCACCCGCCTATCCGAGTTCGGGATCTCCCACGTCTCCGACAACGTCGTCCTCCTGCAGTTTCTTCGGGGAGACTCAGAGGTAAAGCGCGCGATTACCGTCCTTAAGACACGAGGTAGTGCGCACGATCCGCGAATCCGACAATTCGAAATTACATCGGATGGGCTCTCGCTTGGCGACCAGTTCCTTGCGGACCAGAGCTTGGCGTAGCCATGCCTCAGTGGGTTGGATGAGTGGCGGCAACTGCCGCGATGCGCCTCGTCCGCGAATACCGCTTGTGACCTCGCTACGTTGCGACCGAGATGGACCGACTAGTGATCCGTCGCTGATATAGCTTGGATAGCTAAAGTGGCACGATGAACTCGGTGACCGCACCTCCACTGGCGATGACCAACGCGCAACGACACGCGCTCGAGACCATGGCGCGCTCGACGAAGCTCGGACATCGCAAGGTGGTGCAGGCCAAGGCGCTCTTGCTGGCCGCCGACGGTGTGGGCACCAACGAGGTGGCTCGGCGTTGTCACACCACCAACGAGTCGGTGCGTTCGTGGCGCCGTCGCTTCGAGACGGACGGCGTCGAGGGAGTCGGTCGCATCGCCACGGGTCGCGGCCGCAAATCCTGGCTGCCCGACGGCACGGTCGCCGCTGTGGTGCACGACACGCTCCATGAGTCTCCCGATGACGGCTCGACGCATTGGACGACACGCCTGATGGCCAAGCGCTTTGGCATCGGCAAGGACACCGTGGCGCGCATCTGGCGTGACCACAACCTCAAGCCCTGGAAGGTGGACACCTTCAAGCTGTCCACCGACCCGGCCTTCGAGGAGAAACTCGTCGACGTGGTCGGTCTCTACCTCTACCCGCCCCAACGCGCTGTCGTGTTCAGTTTCGACGAGAAGACCCAGGTCCAGGCCCTCGACCGCACCCAGCCTTCCCTGCCGATGAAGAAGGGACGCGGGGGCACGATGACGCACGACTACAAGCGTCACGGCACGACGGACCTCTTCGCCGCCATGAACATCAAGACCGGCGAGGTGCTCTATGACACCAAGAAGTCGCACAAGGCCACCGATGTCCTCAGCTTCTTCAAGCTCATCGACCTCCACGTCGAACGCGATCTCGACGTCCATGTCGTGCTCGACAACCTCAGCGCCCACAAGGCACCGGCGGTGGCGCAGTGGCTGGCCCATCCCAAACGGGCGCGCTGGCACCTGCATTTCACGCCTACCAGTTCCTCGTGGCTCAACCTGGTCGAGCGCTGGTTCGCCGAGCTGACCGAACGGCGCCTGCGCCGCGGCGTCTTCTCCTCTGTGCCCGATCTGGTCGAGGCCATCGAGCTGTGGACCGAACACTGGAACGACGACCCCACGCCGTTCGTCTGGCACAAGAGCGCTCAAGAGATCATCACCAAGGTCCGCCGCGGACGGGCCTCGCTTACCCAAGTCAATACCGCGACGCGGCACTAGTGGACAATCACGGGCCCGCAGCGACATCCGAAACGCTGATTGATCCCTCGGGGACGCCGACGCTCAATCTGATCGTATGGCGATTGACGCAATCCTCGCCAAAGGACCCGAGCGCGTGGTCATTGATCTGACTGACCTCCATTTCACGGACAGCTCCGGTCTGCCGAGGCTGTGAGTCATGGCCGATCAGGTGGCCGAAGTGGAGCTTAGAAATTCGTCGGAATGGTTCGCACGGTCATTGACCTCACTGGACTGGCAAGCGTCTTTGTCATGACTCCGTAGTAGAGGTCGCTCCTCGCGGCGCTTCTAACCATTGATCTCGAACCAAATCGTTTTTCCATCCCCGGGATCCCAATCGATGCCGAACCGGTCGGACAGTCGGCGGACGATTTGCAAACCTCGCCCATTTGACTCCGAAATTGAATGCCCCTGAATCTCGGGTTCGCCGTGGCTCTGGTCCGCTATCTGTACCCGGACGTTCCGGTCGACCACGTGGACTTCGAGGTCGAAATCCGTGCGTGCATGGCGGACTGCATTCGTTGCGAGCTCCGAAACGGCAAGCTCGACGGACTCGCGAACGGCCAGCGGTTGATCGTTAAGAAATCGCACTGCCAGGTGCCGAGCTTCTGCGACACTTCCAGGTGTCCGGCGAAAGTGCTTCTGCAGCGTGCGCGTCGACACGTCTAGGCCGTTCCGCCCGACCTGGTCAACGCTACGGGCCGGCCGCGCCGTGCGCAGCTGGCGTCGTCGTTGTCGTCGTGGCCGGCACGGTCGTCGTCGTTGTCGTCGCAGCCGACACGGTGGTCGTCGTTGTCGTCGTGCCGGGCACGGTGGTGCTGGTAGTTGAGGTGTTCGGTCCCCCACCTGCGGTTGGGGCCACCGGGGCCCCCGACAAACTGACCACGTTGGTTGAGGGGGACACGAGCGGAGTCGGCCGAGGAGCCGGCGAGGGCTGCCCATACTGTGAGGCCAGCGGCTCGCTCATGGCCTGGCTGAGAACGGGCGCCGACGGCGAACCGGCTCCATTGCCAATGTTGGATCGCCTCGAGGTCGACGTCCCCGACGACTTCGATGTTGCCGCCGCCGCGGGGTTGCGGCCCTTTATCCCCGGTATGCCGGCCTGAACCATGAGGGAGCTGACTGCTCCCAGCGTGGCGATGGCGACGATCGCGGCCGCTGCCGCAGCCAGGTAATGCGAACGTGGCCGACTCCTCATCGTCATGTGTGACCTGATCACGGGTCGGCTCAAGACGTTTCGGTCCACCATCACCTGAGCGGTCGCAGCCGAGTCGCTCAGGTGCTCGGTCGGGAACCCATCAAAGCGACCGGCAACCCACGCGCCGAGTAATGGCGCCGAGTAGACGGTGTCTTTAGGTCGCTCGAGGAAGCGCCGCAACGCCGCCACGTCGTGCATCGACGTGCCCGTTGCCGGAGCAAGGAACGCCAGAATTCGATCTTCGTCGCTGAGGATGTCTCCGGTCACGGGCCGAGGCACTTGGGCGCCGACATCGACACCCCCGAGTGGCCACGGACTCAGCCTCAGGTGCCCGGCCTCGTTGACGCCCACGATCTCCGGCCGCAAGTTTCCGAAGTCGACGCCCGCCAGTCGGAGACAGTGCACGGCCTCTTCGAGCTCGCGAGCAACTTCCACGAGGCTGACGTCCGCGATGCTCCTTTTGTCACCCGCGCCGATCGCGTCGGCAAGCGTGGACGCGGGGCGTTCGAAGACAACGAAGGGACGGTCGTCGTCCGACCCGCAGTCGTAGATGTCGACGACGAATTTCGAAGTGATTCGAGCGACCTTCTGGCCTTGTCGGGTGAAGGCCGAGCGTTCCGCGCTCGTCCCGCCGCAGACGGCCATGGCGACCCTTCGATTCAGTTGGTCGTCGTGGGCTGCTACGACCCGAATCGCTCCCTTCCGGGCAAGCTCCTCGGCGGTTCTATACCGCGATTCTGCAGACGTCCTCCGGGTCACTGATGTCGTCTCCGGATCCATTGAGTCAACGTCGCCTTCGGAAATTCCCATTTACCACGGGTACCAGCCTCGACGCGCCGCCCCAGAGGTCTCGCCGCGTCCAGCTGCAAACCCGATCAGCCAGAGCACGATCAGCAGAGCTGCCAGGACCCAAAGGATGTGAAATGCCGCGCCGGCGCCTGCCAAAATCAAGATGATCAAAAAGGCCAAAATGATGACCACCCTTCACCTCTTTCGGGTCTCAGGAATACCGAGTGAAACTGATCTCCCGATCGCGTATTGCCACTGTCCGCCGATGCCATCTCCTCGCACAACTGTCGCCTCACGCGCCCGGAGAAAGCCACTGAACTCTCCCCGCGAACTCCTAAAGATCTCGGGATCTCCTTTTTTGGGGCCGATTGTTGAGTTAACCCCGTAAATGCCCCACGTTGCATTGCCGAAACCTCCGTGTGAGGTTTAAGCGCAGCGCAAAAGTGAAGTCGCTACGGGCCGGAAAGGTCAAGCCGATCGGAGGACCGAACGGAATAATCCCTGAGCGGCAGCTTCAGGAACTGTCGTTCGTTTCGGTGCCCTATTGCACCATCCTCGACACTCTTTTGTGAGATTGCAGGCACGCGTAGCAAGCACCCTGGGCCAGGGTGAGTCACCACGATTCCGACCTCGTATTCGTGGGATCAGCATGCCGAGGAGCCGCGCGACCTTCGCAAAGAATGGTCGCCTAGTCGTAATGCTCCGCACGTTATGAACTTACCCCGATGGGTAATTCCCGAACAGCGTTGTTGTCTCGCTGAGAGGGGAGCCGTTCTTATATGCACATACGAAGGACGCTTCCCCGGGATATCACGGACCCGAAATCGTGATCGAAGCTGACCTCCCTTCGCTCGATCCCTCGTGCTTCGAGGCGATCCTTGACGATGGACCGTGGCGCGGCTTCGACAGAGCGCTTCGCCGCGGCGCGGCCATGATGGAGGGACGCACCCTGGTCCATGTGAACTCCACCATGACTGGCGGCGGGGTCGCTGAGCTTTTGGGTTCGGTTCTCGGCTACCTCGTAGGCGCTGACATTCGGTCCCGATGGCTGGTCCTCGAGGGCACCGAGGAGTTCTTCGTCCTGACGAAGCGCATTCATCATCTGCTCCACGGCAAGGAGGGCGACGGCGGCGAGCTCGGTCCGGCCGAGGCAAGTCTCTACCGCTCGGTACTGGCGGCAGAGCTGATCCCATTAACGGAGGAGATCAAACCAGGTGACGTGGTCGTCCTGCACGACCCGCAGGTAGTGGGTCTGGCACCAGACCTGCGGGACTTAGGTGCCACGGTCATCTGGAACTGCCACGTGGGCGCAGATGTTGTCAACGAGCAGTGCCGACTGGCCTGGGACTTTCTGCTTCCCGCGGCGAGGAGAGCCCACGCGCAAGTATTCAGCCGGACGCAATACAAGTGGGATGGTCTGGAGACAAGAAGCGCCGTGGTCATCCCGCCTTGCATCGACGCGTTCTCTCCTAAGAATCAAGCGATGGAGCCAGATCAGATCGATGGCATCCTCGCCGCAACCGGCCTCACGGGCCAGCCCGGAACCGGTCAAGCGATCTTCACGCGCGTCAACGGCTCGCCGGGCCGGGTCTGCCGTACCACACGCGTCATTGAGGAGCAGCAATTGCCAGCAGACGCACCTGTGGTGACGCAGGTCTCCCGCTGGGATCCGCTCAAGGACCATGCAGGCGTGGCGCGCTCCTTCGCGGAGGCAGTCCCATTGCAGTTGGGAGCGCATCTCGTACTCGCGGGCCCGTCGCCCGAGGCAGTCATCGACGATCCGGAGGGCTCGACCACCCTCGACGAGCTCCGCGAGTGCATTGCGTCCCTGCCTGAACCGGCACGGTCCCGTGTGCACGTGGCCTGTCTGCCAATGGAGGACATCGAAGAGAACGCGGCCGTCGTCAATGCGCTACAGCGCCGTTCCGACGTGGTGGTCCAGAAGAGCGTGGCCGAGGGTTTCGGTCTGACCGTCGCCGAGGCGATGTGGAAAGGGCGGCCAATAGTGGCAAACGCGGTCGGTGGTATTCGAGATCAGATCTCCGATGGCGTGAGCGGTGTGCTCGTCGACGATCCCGAGGACAGCTGGGCCTTCGGCGCTGCGATGTCCCAGCTCTTGCTCGACCGTAACGCCGCTGCCGCGCTCGGTACGGCAGCCCGCGCATCCGTCAAGGACAACTTTCTCGCCCCGAATTACCTCTGCCGCTACCTTGAGTTGGTCGAGCGGATCATCGTGGCCTGACCGGGCGGACAAGTGCTCTTCAGCGTCTTCATCGTCTGCAGTATCAATCTGGCAATCGCGGCGCTCCTCCTCTTCACGTTGGGGTCCCGGGTTCGTTTCGCCTCGCAGGTTGGAGGGGTTCTGCTCGGGGCTGTCGGTGCCTTCGTTGCCGGGTACCTTGCCGCGCTTTGGTTTACTCTCCCGGCCGCACCGGTCGAAGGTAGCGAGGTCTTTGTCTTCATCTGCGTGCTGGCTGTCGCGGCGGCGCGAGGAGTCTGGAATCCGTTTGGGCAGTACTTCTTCGCCAGCTTCATCGCTGCCGCGCTCGCGTATCTCGGGTTCGCCGCGGACGTCACCGTGGCGAGCAACTTCTCGTTCTTGGGTGCAGTTGCCTCTGCGCTCCTTTTCTTGCTCGAAATGGCCGCCCTCATCATCGCGGCCACGTTCGCGTTCGAGACCTGCGATGTCGTGTGCCGAGTCCGACACTCCCGAGAGTTCCCCCGGCCCGACCCGTCGTATCAGCCGAAGGTCTCGATTCACATCGCTGCCTACAACGAGCCACCCGACATGCTCATTCAAGCGATCAAAGCGGCCGAGGCCTTGAACTACCCCGACTTCGAGATCGTCGTCATAGACAACAACACGCGCGACCCCGAGGTATGGCAGCCGGTCGAGGAGTACTGTGCCGGGACATCCCGGGTGAAATTCGTGCACGTCGACCCGTGGCCCGGCTTCAAGTCAGGGGCACTCAACCTGGCGCTCGAGCGCTATGTCGACCCGTGTGCAGAAATTATCGGGGTTGTGGATGCCGACTACCTGGTCGACCCCAACTGGTTGAATGACACCGTCGGCTACTTCGTCGACTCACAGCTGGCGTTTGTCCAGACGCCCCAGGACTACAGAGAGTTCGAAGGCAACCGCTATCTGACGGCGTGTTACGACGCGTACCGGTACTTCTTCGCGTCTGCGATGCCGTCACGCAACGAACGGAACTCGATCATCTTCGCCGGAACCATGGGTCTTCTCCGGCGAGCGTCACTCGTCGAGTTGGGGGGGTGGGATGAATGGTGCATTACGGAGGACGCTGAGACTTCGCTGCGTCTGCTCATGGCCGGATACTTCGGCCTGTTCATTGCTCGCAGTTACGGGCGCGGCATCATGCCGCTTAGTTTCTCTTCTTTGAAGAGCCAGCGGTTCCGGTGGTGCTTCGGCGGTATGCAGATCCTGCGACGGCACTGGAAGAGCTTGATGCCGTGGAACAGGGATCCCGACAATCAACTCACGTTTGGACAGCGCATCGACTACTTGATTGGCGGGCTCCAATGGACGAACGATCTCATCCTGCTTGGCTTCACCTTGGTATTGACAGTCGTTGCGGCCCTGTTGCTCTCGGGGTCGTCGGTGGCGATCCGCCCGCTCATCGGGCCCACCATCCTCCTGCCGGCCACCCTGCTCGCAGTCGGGCTCCTCCGGGCCGTTTGGGCACTGAGGAACCGCACCCGGATCTCCTACGGACGGGCGCTGTTCGCCTTCGTCAATTGGCTGTCGCTCTCGTGGACGGTAGCGCTCGCGTGCGTGCAGGGTCTTGTTCGCCGTGAGGGTGTCTTCATGCGCACGCCGAAGAGCGAGGGTGACCGGCACCTGTGGTCGGCGTTCATCTCGGCGCGTACAGAACTGCTCTTGACGGTCGTCATGTGGGGCATGGCCGCGGCGCTCGCGGCCACCACGAACGCCACATGGCTACTTATCGGGCTGGTCTCGTGGCAAGGGTCCGTCTACGCCTCGGCGCCGGTGATGTCATGGTTGGACCAACGCGAACACCTCACGCCAGAGCTTGAAGAGCGGCGCCGGACGGAGTCGCGGCGGGAGCGCCTCGCGGCGCTGGCCAGGCCAGTCGCCGTGGGATCACTCGGCGCCGCGTGCCTCGGCACCGCCGCGTTCGTGATTGTGCTCGCGATCGGGGTGAGCCACCCAGGCAAGCCGTCCAACCCCTTCAGTACGCCGCAAGCGGGGCCGGGCGACAACGGCCCCTTCGGACTCGTGAGCCATCCCGCTTCGCCGTCGACCACGACGACCACGACGACCAGCGGCGCGAAGCCGTCCGGAACCTCGACCACTTCATCGTCGAGCACCACTACCTCGACCCCAGGGACGACCTCGACCAGCACGTCTACAACGACGACGACGACGACGGTCCCGCCCAGTACGACGACGACCGCTTCGACAACTTCGACGACGACACCAGGGGCGTAGCCCTTCAGTCCGCAGGTCCTAAGCCGAGCCAGCGAGGGCACCCCGATCGGCCGTCGGCTTGCGCCGGCCGTTTATGCCCAATCGGGGTCGGGTAGGGCCACACCAGAGGAGGTACACCCACCACATGGGGACGCCCCGCCAAAAGAGCCGCCCCAAGATCGAGGTGGAGTACGAGACCAATCCCCAGGGGAGGGCCGCCACCCCTCCCCTTCCGTCGGCCTGGGCCCGGCCAGTGGTCCGCGACGTGCGGCCGCGGGTAGCTGGCGGGACCCGCGCCGCCAAAACGACAGTGGGCGAGCTCCTCAGAGTCGCTGCCGATGCCTTCGTCGACGGGCACGACTCTTTGTCGGTCGAGCTGCGCTACCGGCATGCATCGAGTTCCAAGTGGGACACCGCGCCCATGCGCCCGCTTTACGACGACCGCTGGCTCGGCGAGTTACCCGTCCATACCAAGGGCCTCTACCGCTTCGCGGTCCGCGCCCGGGTTGACCAGTTCGCCACCTGGCGCGGCGACCTCGTCGCAAGAGCGGGGGCCGGCCAGGACCTGGCGACCGAGCTGGTGGTCGGCGCAGAGGTGATCGGTGCGGCTGGCTCGCACGCGCGTGCCGCGGACCGCCGCCTGCTGGCGGCGTTGGCCGAGGCGGTGCGCACCGGAGTGCGGGGCCTCGAGGGTGGAGTTCCCGACGACCTGGCGCAGTGGGCCCTCCAGGACGTGACGGCTCAGCGCAAGACCCTGGCGGACGTGCTCTTCTCCGAGCCGTTCGGCCGGCTCATGGCGGAGCTGGCCGACCCTCGCTCGGCCAGCACATCGGACGTGTACTCCGTGCTCGCCGAAGCTCCCAAGGCCCGATTCAGCTCCTGGTACGAGATGTTCCCTCGTTCGGCGTCGTCGGACCCGGGGCGTCACGGCACGTTCGCCGACGTGCGGGCGAGGCTGGACTACGTCGAGCAGATGGGCTTCGACGTGCTGTACCTGCCGCCGATCCACCCGATCGGGCTGACCGCCCGCAAGGGCGGCGACGGCGCCACCATCACGAAGCCTGGCGACCCCGGCAGCCCCTGGGCCATCGGGGCGGCCGACGGTGGCCATACCTCTGTCCATCCGGACCTCGGCACGATGCGCGACTTCGAGGGCCTGGTCGCCGACGCGGCAGGGCGAGGCATCGACGTAGCGATCGACCTCGCCTTGCAGGCCTCGCCCGACCATCCATGGGTGAGGGAGCACCCCGAATGGTTCCGCCACCGGCCCGACGGCAGCATCCGCCCCGCCGAAAACCCACCCAAGCGCTACGAGGACATCTACCCGTTCGATTTCTCCGGAAGCGACTGGCCGGGTCTGTGGAACGCCCTCCTCGACGTCGTCCGGTTCTGGGTCGGCCACAGCGTGAAGGTGTTCCGGGTGGACAACCCGCATACCAAGCCGTTCGCCTTCTGGGAATGGCTGCTCGCCTCGCTCCGCTCGGAGGCTCCCGACCTGATCTTCTTGTCCGAGGCGTTCACGCGGCCCCGGGTGATGGAGCACCTTGCCCGTATTGGGTTCACACAGTCCTACACGTACTTCACCTGGCGCACCACGAAATGGGAGCTCGAGACCTACATGACCGAGCTCACCCGGTCCGAGCTGGCCGACTACGTCCGGCCCAACCTGTGGCCGAACACGCCGGACATCTTGAGCGAGGAGCTCCAGTCCGGCGGCCGGGCCGCCTTCCTCTCCCGGCTGGTCCTGGCCGCCACGCTGAGCGCTTCGTATGGCATTTACGGTCCGGCCTTCGAGCTGCAGGAGCACCTGCCACGTCACCCGGATTCAGAGGAGTACCTCCGCTCCGAGAAGTACCAGGTCCGTTCGTGGGATCTGCGGAGCCCGCTCAGCCTCGCCCCGTTCATCGGTCTCGTGAATCAGATCCGGCGCAACCACGTCGCCCTGCAGTTCAACGACACCTTGGCCTTCCACCGCACCGACAACGACCGGATCATCGCCTACTCGAAGGTGCGTGGCACCTCTGTCGGACAGGACACCATGGTCGTCGTGGTCAGCCTCGACCACCAGTTCCCCCAGTCGGGCTGGGTTACCCTCGACCTGGACGGGCTCGGTCTCGCGGCCGGGGCCCCATACGTAATGCACGACCTGCTTACCGACGCCCGCTATGTCTGGGAGGAGTCGAGCAACTTCGTCAAGCTCGAGCCTGACGACGTGCCCTGTCACATCTTCTCCGTCACGCAGCCGTCGCCTGTCAGCTCGCGGTCCGCGTCATGACGACAACCGACGTGCTGAGGGAGCGACGCCTCGAGGCAGTACCGGGCGCGGAACCACAGCCCCTCTGGTACAAGGACGGCGTCTTCTACGAGACCCACGTGCGCGCCTTCTACGACGGCAACGGTGACGGCGTCGGGGACTTCAAGGGACTCGTGGAGAAGCTCGACTACCTCCAGGGTCTGGGCGTCACCACATTGTGGCTCCTGCCCTTCTACCCGTCGCCACTTCGCGACGACGGGTACGACATCTCGGATTACCGGCAGGTTCACCCGTCGTATGGCAACCTGCGCGACTTCCGGCATTTCCTGCGCGAGGCACACCGTCGTGGCCTACGGGTGATCACCGAGCTCGTGCTCGCCCATACGTCGGACGAGCATCCGTGGTTCCAGCGAGCCCGGCGGGCCCGGCCGGGCTCCAATTACAGGGACTTCTACCTCTGGAGCGCCACGCCCGATCGCTTCGCCGAGGCTCGAGTGATCTTCAAGGACTTCGAGACCTCCAATTGGACCTTCGATCCCGTGGCGGGCGCCTACTACTGGCACCGGTTCTATTCCCACCAGCCGAGCCTCAACTACGACAACGCCAGCGTGCGACAGGCCATGCTCGACGTCGTCGACTTCTGGCTGTCGATGGGGGTGGACGGGCTGCGCCTCGACGCGGTGCCCTACCTGTACGCGCGGGAAGGCACGACGTGCGAGAACCTGCCGGAGACCTTCGAGTTCCTTCGGCACCTCCGTGCGCACATCGACAAGCACTTCGAGGGCCGAATGCTCCTCGCCGAAGCGAACCAATGGCCCGAGGACGCCGTGGCCTACATGGGCAAGGGGGACATGTGCCACATGGCGTTCCATTTCCCGCTCATGCCGCGTATGTTCATGGCCGCCCGCCAGGAAGACCGATTCCCGATGGTCGACATCCTTTCGGAGATGCCGAACATGCCACCCGACTGCCAGTGGGCTTTGTTCTTGCGCAACCACGACGAGCTCACCCTCGAGATGGTGACCGACGAGGAGCGGGACTACATGTACCGCGTCTATGCCCAGGATCCTCAGGCCCGGGTGAACGTCGGTATCCGCCGCCGCCTCGCGCCCCTGCTCGGCAACGACCGGACACTCATCGAAATGATGAACGGGCTTCTCTTCTCCATGCCCGGCACCCCGATCATCTACTACGGCGACGAAATCGGTATGGGCGACAACATCTACCTGGGCGATCGCAACGGGGTCCGGACCCCCATGCAATGGAACAGCGACCGCAACGCCGGATTCTCGGCTGCCAACCCCCAGCGCCTCTACCTTCCCGTGATCATCGACTCCGAATACCACTCGCAGGCGATCAACGTCGAGGCCCAGTTGCAGAATCCGAATTCGTTGTTGTGGTGGATGAAGCGCCTGATCGCCCTGCGCCAGCGCTATACAGCCTTCGGACGCGGCAGCCTCGAAATCCTCTACCCCGACAACCGGAAGGTGTTCGCATTCATTCGCCGTTACGAGGACGAGCGCCTGCTCTGCGTCTTCAACCTCTCGCGTCACGTGCAGTGCGCCGAACTGGACCTGTCTGAGTTCCGCGGCGCGATTCCGGTCGAGCTGTCGGGCAATCAGGAATTTCCGCCGGTCGGCGATCTGCCCTACTTCGTGACCCTGGGACCTCACGGGTTCTACTGGTTTTCGCTCGAGTGCGAACCGGCGGACCTCAGGCCGGATCGGCCCACCTTCTCCGTCCCGGGTCACTGGGACACGCTGTTCTCCGGTGTAGCCAAGCGCCAGTTCGAGGCCTGGTTGCCTTCCTACATCTCCGAGCGTCGCTGGTTCGGTCAGAAGACCCGGGCGATTACGTCCGCCAACGTGCTCGATGCCGTTGCCGTTCCCGATCCCTCCGCGTCGCGCAACGGGAACGGCGGTCGGGAGCCCGGGTCCCCCATGGCCAGTGTCCTTATCGTCCAGCTGGAGCTCGACCACGGGCCGCCAGAGCGCTACCTCGTTCCCCTGGCCCACTTCTCCGGCGTCGAGGCCGAGGAGATGAAGAAGTGGCACCCCGAGGCGGTGGTGGCCGATGTGCGTTCCCAGTCCGAGGAGGGGACCATCGTCGACGCGGCGCACTCGCCGCCCTTCGTCAGGGCGATGGCGGACCTCCTGTCCCGCCGGCGATCCCTGGCCGGGAACCTCGGGCAGCTCGTTGGCCTCCCGACACCGAGCCTGCGCCGGCTCGACCATTGCCTACGACAGGACTGCCCGGCGACACCACTGACCGGGGAGCAGTCCAACTCATCCGTCATGCTCGGCGACGAGGCGATCATGAAGTTCATCCGCCGGGTCGAGGATGGTGTCAATCCCGGCGTCGAGATCGGCCGGTTCCTGAACGAGCGGGCCCGACTGGGCCAGGTGCCGAGGCTGGGCGGCAGCATCGAGTACCGCACGCGAGGGGCTGGCGCGCAGCCAGCCACCATCGCCATGCTCGAGGAGTACGTGCCCAACGAGGACGACGGCTGGGACTACGTCGTCGACGCCTTGGCGCACGGTCTCGAAGAGGCCCTGACCAACGGGACCGACGTCGCCTCCCCCGCCGTCGCGCCTCAGGACACCGAGACGGTACATCCCGTCGTCGGGCCGCACCTGGAGTGGGCCTCGCTGTTGGGGCAGCGCACAGCCGAGTTGCACCTGGCGCTCACCTCTGACGACCGGGACCCAGCCTTCGCCCCGGATCCGCTGACGTCCCTCGATCGCCAGGCGCTGTTCCACGCGGCGCGCAGCCAGACTCGCCAAGTCCTGCGCGACGTCGCGTCGCAGGGCATCAACTCCCCTCTCGTGGCACAGGTGGTGCGGCGCGAGGCAGCGATCGTCGATCGGTTGCGGCGAATCAGTGCGACCTCGGTCGAGGCCTACCGGATCCGCTGCCACGGCGATTACCACCTGGGGCAGGTGCTGTGGACCGGCAAGGACTTCGTCATCATCGACTTCGAGGGCGAGCCGACCCGATCGCTCGGGTGGAGGCGACTGAAGCGGCCGGCGGCGTTCGACCTCGCCGGCATGGTCCGCTCGTTGCACTACGCCGGGCAGGCGGCCGCACACCGGATCGATCTGGAGTTCGGCTCCACGGTCGACCAGGGTCCTGAGACCAGCTACCACGACTGGCTGGCGCTCTGGCACCGCTCGGTCTCCGCCCGCTTCATCGATAGCTACCTCGAAGTGGCGGACCAGAGTCCATACCTACCGACGAGCGCCGAGGATCTGTCGCAGCTCCTCGACTTCTTCAGGCTGGAGAAGGCGATGTACGAGCTCAGCTACGAGGTGAACACCCGGCCGACCTGGGTCGACATCCCCGCACGCGGGATCCTCGACATCTTGGAATCCGAAGCATGAGCGGTCAGGGGTCCGAGCTGGCCACGCTGGCCGCCCGGCACCGCGTGCACACCAGGTACACGGACGTCGACGGCGTGACGAAAAACGCAGCCGACGAGGTTCTCGTCGGGCTGCTCCAGGCGCTCGACGTGCCGGTGCGCGGTCCGGTCGACGCGGGGGCGGTGTTACGTGACGAGCGGCGCGCCGCCGTCCATCGTCGGCTCGAGCCGGTACTGGTGTACCGCCTCGCCAGGCCCGAGCCGGTTGCTGCGACGCTGCCCGCTGCCACCGACCCCCAGGACGTGTGGCTGACCCTCGAGCTCGAGGATGGAACCACACGTCGGGACACCCTGGCCAACATCGAGACGCGCGCTGAGGGGGTCACTGCCGTCGAGGGCGTCCGGTACGTGCGCCATGCCGTCGACCTGGGCGCCCTTGTAATCGACCCACTGCCGGCGGGCTATCACCGGGTCACCCTGGAAGGAGCCGGACCATCCGCGTCCGCCCTCGTCCTCGCCGCGCCGGACTGCCCAGCGACAGTCCGCTCTTCGGTCGCCTTTCTCCCGCTGCACGCCGTCCGCAGCAATGACGACTGGGGAAGCGGGAGCTACACCGACCTGGGACGGCTGGGCCGGTGGGTCAGCGACCAGGGTGTCGGGCTGTTGGGGACGCTCCCGCTCTATCCCTCGTTCCTCGACACCGAGCCCGCCGACCCCAGCCCGTATTTACCGGTGAGCCGGCTCGCGTACAACGAGCTGTTCATCGACCCCACCGGCCTCCCGGAGCTGGCGGTCACCCCCGAGTCCCGGCACATGCTCGACGCGGACGGCTTCAGGACGCGCCTCTCGGCTCTGCACGCGTCGCGCCTCGTCGAGTACGAGGAGGTGGCCCGGCTGAAGCGCCAAGTGCTCGAGCCGATGGCGCGCACCGTCTACGACGGGAGGTTCCCGGATCGGTTGCGCCAGCTGCGACAGTTCGCCCAGGCCCACCCGGAGCTGGTCGCCTACGCGCGGTTCCGCGCCGCCCGCGAGCAGGCTCGCACCGCCCACCCGGGCGACGAGGCCAGCGCGGCCCTCACCGCCTATTACCTCTATTGCCAGTGGGCGGCCGCCCAGCAGCTGTCGTCGGCCGGCGCTGCGGTCGGCCTCTACGCCGACTTCCCGATCGGCTCGCACCCCGACGGCTTCGACCCACATTGGTCGCCGCCCTCGTTCATGTCGGGCGTGCAGGGTGGGGCGCCACCCGACCGGTTCTTCTCCGAAGGTCAGGCCTGGGGCTTTCGCCCGCTGCATCCCCAACGCATGCGCGAGGACGGCTACCGCTACCTCATCGCCGCCCTGGACCGCGCCTTCGTGCACGCCGAGTGCCTCCGCATCGACCATGTCATGGGTCTCGAGCGGCTGTACATGATCCCGCAGGGTTTCTCGGCCCGCGAGGGGACCTACGTGTCGTACCCGGCCGACGAGCTGCATGCGCTCGTGTGCATCGGTGCGGCCCGCCGTGGGTCGACCGTGGTAGGCGAGGACCTGGGTACGGTGCCCGAGAGCGTGCGGCGTCGCATGGCCCGAGACAAGATGCTGCGCACTTGGGTGTTCCAATTCGAGTCCACCGTGGCCGAGCCGCTCCCCGAGCCCCCGCGCCGCGCCCTCGCCGCGCTCGGCACCCACGACCTGCCGACGTTCGCTGCGTTCTTGTGGGGAGACGACATCACCGAGCGCGAGCGCTCCGGCGTGCTCTCGCCAGACGCGGCGACCGCAGCACGCGAGGAGAGGGCCGAGTGGCGCAGCCGGCTGCTCGGCAAGCTGGGCCTGGGCACAGGCGCGGGTGCGCCGTCAGAGCGCGCTGGCCTTACCTTCCAGGCACTCGAGGGCTGCTTGGCCCACCTCGCCCGCGGCCCGGCCGAGCTCGTGCTGGTCGACCTGGAGGACATTTGGGACGAGCGCGCGGCCCAGAACCATCCGGGCACCGGCCCGGGCGCCGGGAATTGGAGGAGGCGCAGCGCGCGCTCGCTCGAGGAGATCCGCCAGGATCCGGACGTGGCCGTCGTCTGCCACCTCCTCGACCGCTCCGGAGTCGCGCCGTGACCGCGACCCGCCCCCACGTCGCGGTCACTGCGATCACCGAGGAGGACCTGTATTGGTTCAACGAGGGCACGCACCGCCGCTTGGGCGACAAGCTCGGGGCCCATCCCCTGCCCCGGCAAGGCACCCGCTTCGCCGTCTGGGCGCCCAACGCCGGCGCTGTCGGCGTGATCGGGGACTTCAACTCCTGGGACGGCTCGGCGGATCCCCTGCGGCCGCGCGGCGCGTCCGGCATCTGGGAGGGCAACGTGGCCGCGGCGCACGTGGGCCACGTCTACAAATACGCCATCACCACGTCGAGCGGTGACGTCCTTCAAAAGGCCGACCCGTTCGCCCGGTGCACCGAGGAGCCCCCGCGCACCGGCTCAGTCATCTGGGATCTCGCTTACGAGTGGGGCGACCACGAATGGATGGGGTCCCGCGGCGAGCGCATGGCTCTCAGTGCACCGATGGCCATCTACGAGGTGCACGCCGGTAGCTGGCGCCGTGACGATTCCGGACAGTTCCTCGGGTATACCGGGATGGCCGAGCCGTTGATCGAGCACGTCCGGCGCTGTGGGTTCACCCATGTGGAGTTCATGCCCCTCATGGAGCACCCCTTCTATGGGTCGTGGGGCTACCAGACCACCGGCTTCTTCGCGCCGACCCGCCGCTACGGCGATCCCCAGGACCTGATGTCGTTGATCGACCGGTTGCACCGGGCCGGCATCGGGGTGATTCTCGACTGGGTACCCTCGCATTTCCCCTCGGACGCCTTCGCTTTGGCCCAATTCGACGGGACCCACCTCTTCGAGCACGCCGACCCACGGCTCGGCTTTCACCCGGACTGGAAGAGCCTCATCTTCAATTACGGCCGGCACGAGGTGCGGGCATTTCTCGCCTCGTCGGCCGAGAACTGGCTCTCCAAGTACCACGCCGACGGGCTGCGCGTGGACGCCGTTGCCTCCATGCTCTACCTCGACTACTCCAGGCACCCCGGGGAGTGGCTGCCCAACGCCGAGGGGGGTCGGGAGAATCTGGAGGCGATCGCCTTCCTGCGCCAGCTGAACACTGGGATCTACGGCGACCACCCCGACGTGCAGACCTTCGCCGAGGAATCGACCGCCTTCCCCGGCGTGTCCCGGCCGGTCGACCTCGGCGGGATCGGCTTCGGGCTCAAGTGGGACATGGGGTGGATGCACGACACCCTCGAGTACATGGCGCGCGATCCGATCCACCGCCCCTACCACCACGGCGAGCTCACCTTCAGAAGCGTGTACGCCTACAGCGAGAATTTCACGCTCCCGCTGTCACACGACGAGGTGGTGCACGGGAAGGGCTCGATGCTGACCAAGATGCCCGGGGACGACTGGCAGCGCTTCGCCAACCTGCGCCTGCTCTACGCGTACCAGTCCGCCACTCCGGGCAAGACGCTCTTGTTCATGGGCAACGAGTTCGCGCCGTGGCACGAATGGGACCACGACGGACAGCTCGACTGGGCCCTGACCGGCCTCGACGACCACGCCGGCGTGCAGCGCCTGGTGACGGACGTCAATCGTGTGCAGCGCGACGTGCCGGCCCTGCACGAGCTCGACACGGACCCCCGCGGCTTCGCCTGGACCGAGCCGAACGACGGCGACGCCAGCTTGCTCAGCTTCCTCCGGTTTTCCACGACGGGGAGGCCGGTGCTCGTCGTGTGCAACTTCACGCCGGTCGTACGCCCCAACGTCCTGGCCGGGGTGCCGTGCGCGGGGTTCTGGCGCGAGATCCTTAACAGCGATGCCACTGAGTACGGAGGCAGCGGCGTGGGCAACCTCGGGGGCGCCTCTTCGCACGCGCTGCCCAACCACGGCATGTCGCACACGCTGACCTTGACCCTGCCCCCCCTGGCCTGCCTCTTCCTCCAGCCGGAGTGAACATGGAATTGGGCGCCGTGCCGCAAGGCACGACCGAGACAAGGTTCACCGTGTGGGCTCCGCGTGCGGAGACGGTGGACCTGTGGCTCACCGACACCGACCACAGCATCGACATGGCGCCCTGCGGCAATGGCTATTTCCGCGTGACGGCGCCGTGTGGACCCGGTGCGCGCTACCGCTACCGTCTCGACGGGTCAGCCGACTACGCCGACCCCGCTTCCCGGGCGCAGCCCGACGGCGTCCACGGGCCCTCCGCGGTGGTGGATCTCACCGCGTATCGCTGGCACGACGAGGGCTTCGTTCCAACGCCCCTGCCGGACTCCGTCTTGTACGAGCTCCATGTCGGCACCTTCACCGAGCAGGGCACATTTGCTGCCGCGACGGCCCGGCTCGACGACCTTGTCGAGCTGCGCGTGACGACGATGGAGGTGATGCCGGTCGCCCAGTTCCCGGGGCAGCGGAACTGGGGCTACGACGGCGTCTTCCCCTTCGCGGTGCAACAGAGCTACGGCGGGGCGGCCGGTCTGCAGGAGTTCGTGGACGAGTGCCACGCGCGCGGGATCTCGGTGGTCCTGGACGTCGTCTTCAACCACCTCGGACCAGAGGGCAACGTCTTGGGTGCATTCGGCCCCTACTTCACCGGCCGCTACCGGACGCCTTGGGGCGACGCGGTCAACTTGGACGGGGCGGACTCCGATCAGGTGAGGGAATACTTCGGGGCCAATGTCCGGCAGTGGTGCACCGACTTTCACATCGACGGGCTCCGGCTCGACGCAGTGCACGAGCTGATCGATCGCACCGCGGTGCCCTTCCTCGCTGAGCTCGTCGAGGTCGCGGAAGACATCGAGGAGGAGAGCGGTCGCCGGGTCATCCTCATTGCGGAGAGCGCGGACAACGACCCGAGGATGGTCACCAGGACCGAGGCGGGCGGTCTCGGTATGGACGCCCAATGGAACGACGACTTTCACCACGCCGTGCACGTCGCGCTCACCGGGGAGGCGCACGGGTACTACCTCGACTACTCGGGCCTCGAGGACGTGGCGCGCGCGATGGATCAGGGCTTCGTCTACCAGGGCGAGCACTCTCGGTTCCGGCGCCGGCACCATGGTGCACCCTCCGTCGGCGTCGACCCTCAGCGATTCGTGGTCTACGTACAGAACCACGACCAGGTCGGCAACCGGCCCGACGGCGCGCGGCTCGCGGGCATGGTCACGGCGGAACAACGGCGCCTCGCTGCCGCCCTGCTCCTCCTCTCGCCTGGGGTGCCGATGCTGTTCATGGGCGAGGAGTATGGCGAAACCGCCCCTTTCCCGTACTTTGTCGACCATGGCGACCCGGGGCTGATCGATGCCGTGCGCAAGGGCCGGGCAGAAGAGCATGCTGGCGACGACGCCGCCGACCGCGCGCCCGACCCGGCCGCCTCGGCAACGTTTGCCTCCGCCAAGCTCGACTGGTCAGCACGCCGGGAACATGGGCGTCGCGAGCTGTGGGAGCTCTACCGCGACTTGATCACGCTGCGGACGAACGAGCCCGCCTTCCGCCGCTCTTCGCGGGCCGCGTCGCGTGCCCACGCCGAGGCGGGGGTCGTAACCCTGACCCGAACCCACGGAAGAATGACCGTGGTCGCGCTGTTCAACTTGACGTCGGATGAGGCCGTCGGCCATCTCGATCGGGGCCATCGCTGGTCGGAGCTCCTGAACGCCACGGCCGACACCGAGCCCGCGCCGGCACCCAACGGGGAAGTGCCGCTCCAGCCGTGGGGATTCCGCGTCTACAGAGCGCCCTCCACTCCGCACCTGGTTGCAGGAGTTCCGTGAGGGTCTGGCCTGGGAACCCGTACCCGCTCGGGGCCACGTGGGACGGGGAGGGCGTCAACTTCGCCATCTTCTCCGAGCATGCCGCGGCCGTCCGCCTGCATCTCTTTGACGACCCCCGAGCCGGCGCCCCGTCCACCGTCATCACCCTCCAGGAGATGACCGACCGGGTCTGGCACGCCTACCTGCCCGACGTCCGGCCGGGTGCCCTCTACGGTTACAAGATCGAGGGGCCCTACGAGCCCGCGCGCGGACACCGCTTCAATCCCAACAAGCTTCTCATCGACCCCTACGCCAAGGCAGTCAGCGGACCGATCGACTGGAACGACGATCTTTTCGGGTACACCGTGGGCGATCCCGCCGAGGACCTCTCGTGCGACTCCAGGGACTCAGCCAGCGCGATGCCGAAGTCTGTCGTCGTCGACCCGTCCTTCACCTGGCAGGACGATCGCCCGCCGCGTACCCCGTGGAACCGTACGGTGATTTACGAGACCCATGTGCGAGGTATGACCATGCAGCACCCAGGTGTCCCCGCCCACCAGCGCGGTACCTTCCTCGGTCTCGCCTCGGACCCTGTCGTCGACCACCTCCTTGGCCTTGGCATCACTGCGATCGAGATCATGCCGATCCACCACTTCGTCGCCGAGCGCCAGCTGGTCGACCGGGGGCTCACCAACTACTGGGGATACAACTCCATCGCCTTCTTCGCCCCGCATGTCGGCTACGCGACCGGCGCCCTGGGCGAACAGGTCGGCGAGTTCAAGTCGATGGTGCGCACGCTGCATCGGGCTGGGATCGAGGTCATCCTCGACGTCGTCTACAACCACACGGCCGAGGGCAACCAATTGGGTCCCACGCTCTCCCTCAAGGGCGTCGACAACGCCGTGTACTACCGGCTGTCGCCCGAGGACCAGCGCTACTACGTCGATTACACCGGCACTGGCAACAGCCTCAACGTCCTCCACCCGCGGGCGATGGGGTTGATGACCGACAGCCTGCGCTACTGGGTGACCGACATGCACGTGGACGGTTTTCGCTTCGACCTGGCACCCGTGCTGGCACGGGGCGACGACGGCCGCCCCAGCCCGTTCTTCGAAATCGTCAGCCAGGACCCGGTGCTCTCGACAGTCAAGCTCATCGCCGAGCCGTGGGACGCCAGCCCCGACGGCTACCAGCTCGGCCACTTCCCGCCGGGGTGGTCCGAATGGAACGGAGCGTTTCGCGACTGCGTCCGCCGTTTCTGGCGCGGCGACTCCGGGATGGTGCCCGAGTTGGCGTCCCGGCTCAGCGGGTCGAGCGACATCTACGTCCCGAGCGGCCGTCGCACCTACGCCAGCGTCAATTTCGTGACGTGCCACGACGGCTTTACGCTGACCGACCTCGTGACCTACGACCACAAGCACAACGAGGCCAATGGGGAGGACAACCGCGACGGGACGGACGAGAACAACAGCCGGAATTGGGGCGTAGAAGGCCAGACCGATTCCGCGCGGATCCGGCGCGTCCGGGACCGTATGAAGCGGAACTTCCTGGCCACCCTGTTCCTGTCGCAGGGAGTCCCGATGCTGCTCGGGGGCGACGAGATCGGACGTACCCAGATGGGGAACAACAACGCGTACTGCCTGGACGACGAAAGCAGCTGGTTCAACTGGGACGTCGGCGAGACGGGCTATCAGTTGTGCAATTTCGTGAAGGAGGTCATCGGCGTCATGCAGGGCAACCCGATCCTGCGCCGGCGCGCCTTCTTCACTGGTGAGCCCTTCCCGGGCATGCAGACAAAGGATGTCACCTGGATCCGTCCAGACGGGACTGAGATGACCGAGGAAGACTGGGCGGACCCGGATGCCCACAGCATCGGGATGCTGCTGTTCGGGCTGGCCACAGACGAGGTCGACATTCGGGGACGGTCGTACGCCGGAGATTCGCTGCTCCTCCTGCTCAACGCGGGCACACGTTCGCGTTCGTACAACTTGCCCGGCATGGAGTTGGCCGGGGCGTGGGAGGAGGTGCTCAACACCACGCACCCGGGACCCTGGCCCCGCCCGGTCCGCACCGATGCCGTCTCCCTCAACGCCCACTCGGCGCTCTTGCTCCGCCACAACGAGCGCCGTCGCTGACAGGCATGGAGACGGCGCTCGGCTCGACCTACCGGCTCCAAATCCACGGGCTCGGCTTCGCCGGCGCCCGCAGCGTCGTCCCGTACCTTCACGCGCTGGGCATCGAGACGCTCTACCTTTCCCCAATTTTCACCGCCACCCCGGGCAGCACCCACGGCTACGACGTGGTGGACCCCACCACCCTCGATCCCAGCCTCGGCACGCCCGAGGACTTCGAATCCCTGCTGTGCGAGCTCGCCAGGCGCGGTATCCGGACCCTGCTCGATGTGGTGCCCAACCACATGGCGACTGACCCCTCGAACCGGTGGTGGTGGGACACTCTCCGCGGCGGTCAGGTGTCGGACGCGGCGTCAATCTTCGACATCGACTGGAGCCGGCACGGAGGGCGGGTCCTTGTGCCCGGCCTCGGCCAACCACTGGCCGAGGCGATCGCCGGTGCGTCCATACGCCCCGGTCCGGAGCCCGAGAGCGACCAACTCGAGCTCGACGGCCAGCACTTCCCACTGGCGGCGGACCACGATGTCGGAGCCCCGGTCGCCGACGTGATTGCGAGGCAGCACTTCCGGCCCGCCTATTGGCGGCTGGGCGACACCGAAGGCAACTACAGGCGGTTCTTCAACATCGATGGGCTCGTCGGCGTGAGGGTGGAGGATCCCGCGGTGTTCGAGCGCACTCACGAGCTGGTGTTCATGCTGTGCGCGGACCAACGTATCGCCGGAGTCCGCGTCGACCACGTCGATGGGTTGTGGGATCCCGCGAGCTACCTGTCCCGGCTGCGGGCCGCGCTCGCGTCGCGGGACACATCCGCCGTCGTCCTGGTGGAGAAGATCTTGAGTCGGGAAGAACGACTCGACCCACGCTTCGACGTCGACGGGTCCACGGGATACGAATTCGCCGACAGAAGCGGGGGGCTGTTCTTGAACGAAGAGGGCTGTCGCCGGCTCGCCGCGCTGGGAACGGAGCTGTCCGGGCAGCCGGCCTTCTTCGACGAGCTGGCGCTGACCGCCAAGTCCGAGATGCTCGAGGGTTCCTTCTCCGGTCAGCTCGACCGCGTCGCCTCACTCGCCATGGAGGCGCTCGACGCGTGCACGCCGGGCCACGACCTGGCGCGCCGCGATGTGCGCCGCGCCTTGGCGCAACTCACTGTGCACCTCGACGTCTACCGGACCTACCTCGACGGCACGCCCGCCGCGCCGGGCGACGCGTTCCGCATCGAGCGCGCCCGGAAGAGAGGAGCAACGGGCGATCCCCAAGGCGACCGCGCTTTGCGGCTCATCAGCGACGGCATGGTGCAGGCCGATGCGGCCAGCCCATGGCTCGATGTGGCCCGGCGCTGGCAGCAGCTCAGTGGCGCCATCATGGCAAAGGGCGTGGAAGACACGGCGACCTACCGTTATCCCGGGCTCCTCTCCCACGCCGATGTGGGCAGCAATCCCGAACGGGCGGCGACCACCGTCGACCAATTCCACCAATTCGCCCGGAGTCGAGCGGGGTGCCCGGCCACTCTGAATGCCACATCCACCCACGACTCCAAGCGCAACGAGGACGCCCGCTGTCGGCTGGCCGTACTCTCCGAGGCACACCAAGAGTGGGAGACGCTCGTACGGCGTTGGCACCGTCGCTACGCCGGGGCCGCCGCCCCCGACGCCCAGGCCCAGCTGGTGGTCTATCAAACGCTGCTCGCCCTGTGGCCGCCCGGCCGCAACCGCTTGGCGCCGTCGGATCTGCACCGGGTGCGGGACTATGCCATAAAGGCGGCGCGCGAGGCGCGCCGCTCCACGTCGTGGACCAAACCCGACGAGCGGTACGAGCGAAGGCTGAACGCGTTCATCAACCGGGTGGCGCGCCAGCCTGCGTTCCGGACAGAAATGACGCGCTTCGCCCGCGCCATCGGACCTGCCGCCGCCACCAACGGACTGGCCATGCTGGTGCTCAAGGCCACCTCGCCGGGCGTGCCCGACTTCTTCCAGGGCACCGAGTTCTTCGAGCCGACGCTGACCGATCCCGACAACAGATGTCCCGTCGACTTCGACGCCCGCCGCAAGGCCCTGGCCGCGCTGCCTCCGCTCCCGGCACGGATCGGCCAGGTCGCCCAGGTGGCTCGCCTCCTCGCTGGCTGGGAGAACGGCCACCTCAAGTTGTACGCAACGCAGGCCCTGCTGCACTTGCGGCGCGAGCTGACGGACCTCTTCAACGCGGGCTCCTACATCCCTCTCGACGTGAGCGGTCCGAGTTCCGCCAAGGTCGTCGCCCTGGCGCGACGCCGTGGCCCTCAGTGGGTGGTTGCCGTGGTCCCGCGTCTCACACTGGCCCAGTCCGGGCGAGGACGCTTCCCGACCGGGACGCGGATGTGGCAGCGCGAGAGCATCAACCTGCCGGGTGCGGCCCCGACCTCATTCACCGACATCTTCACGGGCGAGTCCATCGAAGCCTCCGCAGGCAAGATCGACGCGGGGGCAGCGCTACACACGCTCCCCGTGGCCGTACTTCGACCGGGCCCGTAGGTATGGGCCTCACGTCATGGCAGACGACGGCTTTCCCGACGACGATTACGTCGAGGCAGAGCAACTCTTCTGCCGACCCGTTGCTCCACCCTGTGGCTGAATACAACACGGACCGTTGGACGAGGCCGATGCCTTGGATCGGGACCTGACTCGCTGAAAGACCGGCCGCGTCGGTCAACCGTTGCCGAGAGCGCGCTGCAACTGCTCCCTGCCCATCTTCGACCGGCCCGGGATGTTGCGCCTCTTGGCCTGGTCGTACAGCTCCTGGCGCGTCTTGGGGGTACTCGTGCCCTGCCGCTTTCGCCGTGCTACGGCGGCTCCCTGCTTGCCGAGTGCCGTCCGTGTCTTTTTCGGCATCGAAGCGATCGACCGCTTCGCCTTGGCGGCCGACCGTGCCTTCACGATATTGCGCTTGGCTGCTCGCCGCTGCTTCTCTGTCGCCACTGTGTTCCTCCCCAGAGCCTCGTTTCCGAGCGCGTCGGAAGTCCGCGAACGAGTTCGGCAGGACTTCCGAGCGCCAGCCCCCTGGCCAGGTTGGGCGCTTCGACAAGCAAACTTCCCCGGCCAAGGCAAATTCAAACCTGGTGTTGGCGGGTGCGGCCACACGACGCGGAAAGGCGAACGAAGACAGCCAAGGGCCTCCTATCGTCGAACCTATTCAACATCGGTCAAGCTCGCGGTTTAATTCAGAGGCGTGTAGCGCTCCGCTTCTTGGCCGCCTTCTTTGCGCCGGTCGCCTTGCGCTTGACGGCGGTGGTCCGCTTCTTGGCCGCCTTCTTTGCGCCGGTCGCCTTGCGCTTGTCGGCGGTGGTCCGCTTCTTGGCCGCCTTCTTTGCGCCGGTCGCCTTGCGCTTGGCGGCGGTGGTCCGCTTCTTGGCCGCCTTCTTTGCCCCGGTCGCCTTGCGCTTGACGGCGGCCCGCTTCTTGGCGACGGCGGCCCGCTTCGTGGCGGTCTTCTTGACTCCGGAAGCCTTCCGCTTGACGGCGGCGGTCTGCTCCATACCGATCTTCTTAAGCTTCTTTGCCTTCCGGGCGGACTTCCTTACCAGCGGACGTGTTTCGCTCTCCAGACGTTCGACGCCTTTTGAGGCCTCGATCGCATTGACCGCTTCCTCGACGCCCCCTCGGAGCTTTGATCTGGCTGGAGCCGTGGCTGTGTCAATGGTGCCTACAACATCCCCCACGAATTCCGCAGCCTTATCCAATCTGCTCGGCATCAATCCACATCCGTTCAACTCGATGATTTTCGACGTCTACGGCGGTTGCTCTACCCCGCATTACTCGGATCTACACCCGTGGCGATTGAAGCGGCGACCCTCGTATGTTCGGCAGCGCCACGGGTACCTTTCAGACGAGGTGGCCAACGATTCAAGTAAGAGCCTGAGACGCCGAGAGACCGCTGGAGCTCGCTGCTCGGTTGCGGCGTTGATTGGGGTGGTCGCGGGGATCGTTGGCGCACTCCTGATCTCGTGGCAGGCAGCGATCCTCGTGGGCTGGGATGCCGCTGCCATCTGTTACTTGGCCTGGATCTGGAGCATCGTCGGACATTTGGATCCAGATGCAACAAAGCGGCACGCCAACATCGAGGACGGCAGCCGGCGTCCGGCTGAAGCAATCGTGCTTATCGCCGGGGTAGCGCTTCTCGCGGCCGTCGGTCTTGTCCTCATCAAGGCAGGTCAATCTCACGGAGGCACAAAGGCGTACCTCATCACCGTCGGAATCGTCAGCGTGGTTCTTTCATGGGCGACGGTTCACACCGTCTTCATGCTCCGATACACGAGATCCCACTATCAGAAGCCAGAAGGTGGTGTTGATTTCAACGAGTCGGATCCGCCCGCCTACCTTGACTTTGCCTATCTTGCGTTTACCATCGGAATGACGTTTCAGGTCTCAGATACGGATCTCACGACAAAGCGGATTCGCCGAATAGCTCTTTCGCACGCGCTGATGTCGTACCTCTTTGGCGCCGTGATCGTGGCGCTCGCCATCAATATCGTGGCGAGTCTTTTGGGCTGAAGCCGCCTAAGCGCTGCGAGTTTCTGCACTCATCTCGTGCCCATGATAATCCCTGGATCCGCGAGGTTTGATTCTCGACTTTTGCGCAGCCGCACCAGAAACTGAAGGGAACCTTTGGACATGAAGCGCATCCGGCTTCTGCTTGTGCACATCGATGGCTGGCAGCGTAGGAGCCGTCCCATTGGTCTGGCCTACGCAGTTATCAAGAAGTTCGGTGACGACAACGCGAATCAGTTTGTCGTTGCGCTCGGGTGGTACGGCTTTGTCGCAATCTACCCTTTGCTTCTCGTCGTCATCACGATCTTCGGATTCATCGGTGCAGCGTCGTTGGGACACCAGATCGTTTCGACGCTTCATGAGTTCCCCGTTATTGGATCTCAATTCAACCCGGAGCGGTCGTCAAAGAGCCTGCAAGGAAGTGGCCTTGGCCTTGCGATTGGCCTCATCGGATTGATCTACGGCGCGCAAGGGGTCACGCAGACGATTCAGCAAGCGATGGCCGGATTGTGGAACGTGCCACAGGTCGAGAGACCGGGATTCGCTCCCCGCCTCGTCCGCAGCCTGGTCGCCCTTGGGACCATCGGAGTGGCCTTTGTACTCAACGCGGTGGCGGGGACGTTCGTGACGGACACGAGCCAGGGCCTTGGCGTCCGTGCGCCCGCCTTCTTGGGCACGTTGGTCCTCAACGCCGCGCTGTATTTCGCGGTCTTCCGAGTCGCCACTCCGAGCCGAGTTGCGACGCGAGACCTCGTCCCTGGCGCTGGCGTGGCGTCACTCGGATTCACCTTGCTCATCACGATTGGAGCTGGGCTGGTACAGCACCAACTCCGACACAGCTCTGCGGTGTACGGACAATTCGGCCTTGTCATCGGGCTGGTTGGATTTCTGTTCCTCCTTGCGAAAGTGAGCCTCTACGGAGCCGAACTCAATCCCGTCGTCTCGCGCCACTTGTGGCCGAGGGGGCTGTTGGAGAGCGATCCGACCGAAGCGGACAATCAGGTTTTGTCTGACATCGCGCACCAGTACCGTCTGCGGGAGGACCAACGTATCGGCGTCGGGTTTGGAGAGGATGCGGCGGACGGTGCTGCGCGCGACGTCCGACGCCAGATCCAATCTTGAGCGCATCCATGCTCTGTCCTTGTTCGCGGCAATTTGGACGACCGCACCAGGACCGATCTCCGCACAGTGACCACGGCTCTCCGCCCATTGCCGCACACGCAATTGATTAGCCCTTGGGTTTAGGTCGAACCCGTGTTGGGAACTCACGGTTCATGGTGCTCATTCTTGCCTTGTTGCTCGTTCTGGTTCTATTTGGTGCCGGATTCGCAGTGCACTTGCTGTGGATCGCGGCAGTCATCTTTGCCGTCGTCTGGCTCGTGGGGGTCGCCCTCGGGCGAGGTGAGGGAGCCGGACGCCACCATTTCTACCGCTGGTGACCGACCACCGCATCCCAAGGAACTTCGTGCGTGACGACGAGAACCTCCGATCCGGGGCATACGAATCATCCTGACGAATCTCGTTTAGAGACGAACGTCCAAACGCGGCCCGAAGGAAGATCTCTGGGCGAGGGTCCGAACGCGGAAACCGAACCCGAACGCAACAACCGCAATCTCAGCGATCTCTTACAAGAGTTGCGGGTTGCGGGGTTAGGTGTTCAGGTGCTCTTCGGCTTCCTACTCTCGTTGCCCTTCACCGTTAGGTTCACCAAGCTCGACGGCGCCGGGCGAGATCTCTATCAGGCGACGGTGCTCTTGGCGGCGCTGGCGATCGCCCTTCTCATCAGCCCGGTCGCCTATCACCGATGGGTGTTCCGGCGTCACGAAAAGGGAAGGCTGCTCAGGCTTGCCAACATCCAGGCTCTGGTCGGTCTTCTCATGGTTGCACTCGCCATCTCGTGCGCCGTCTGGATGTGCCTGATCGTGGTGGGCTTGGGTTGGCCGATTGCTCTCGTTGCCGCGGCCACCACCGGGAGCTTCGCCGTGCTCTGGTTCGTTCTGCCTATTTTCGACAGATTGTCAGCACCAGTCCAACGTCAGAAGATGGCTCCTCGCACCCAGGATCACTCCGATGTTCGATTGCCGAACTGACTGGGATGAGCGCTCGACGCGGGTGGGTTACGCCGCCTCGGCAGAGCGAGTCAGCATTGCAATCACAGCCTTTTCGGTCCGCCGACCGGCAGAGTGGCCGGAACGCTTCGACATCGCCAGAGCCGGTCCAATCGTGTCGCCACTGTGGAAACAGTCGATCACCCGAGGGTCGATGTACGAGGAGCGGCACACGGCTGGGGTGTTCCCAAGATGGTCCGCAACCTCGGCCACGGCGGCATCCACCGTTCGTTTGCGCTGTCGCTCGGACGCCGCCTCATCGGCCCGGGTAGCCAACTCCGACGCCGCCCGCACCGTTGCGGACCAGGTACGGAAGTCCTTCGCACTGAACTGATCGCCAATCGTCTCCTTGATGTAGGCATTCAGATCGGTGGACCGCAGATTCCGCCATCCCGTGCCTTGCCGCCAAGCCAGCAAGTCGTCGCTCCTTCGACGCGATCTCCGCAGAAGCGACCGCACGGCGCGGAGGATCTCGGGATCGTCGATGGCAACGCTGCGCTTGATTGAGCCTTTGGCGCGGTACGTAAAGATGACGCGATCTCCATCGATGCGTACATGTCGGACCTGAAGGGTGGCGACGCCGAACGTCTCGTGTTCCTCGGCGTACTCCTCGCCTCCGATACGAAAACCTCCGATGTACAACAGACGCACGCCCATCGCTAACAGGCGCGGCTTGCGTAGACCAGGCGTCGCCAGGTCGTTCTCCACCCGCTTCAAGAGCGTCGGTAAGGCTCGGCCGAACTCGATCGCACGCTCGAACTTCTCTTGATCCTTCCGTTTGCGCCAATCACCGTGGTATCGGTATTGACGACGACCAGCAGCATCGGTGCCCATCGCCTGGATGTGACCGTTCGGCCACGGGCAGATCCACACGTCGGTCCAGGCCGGGGGGATGGCCAATCCCCTGATCCGCCGCAGGCAATCCTTATCAGTTACCTTCGTTCCGTCGACCGACCGATAGAGAAATCCTTTCCCACAGCGCCGGCGCGTGATCCCGCTGGCGGCCGTGTTCGAACGACGTAGTCGCGACATGGCCGATGTATGCCCACGTTGCAGGTGCCCCAACCTGGGAGGGCGTGTGACACGCCCTCCCAGGTTGAAGGGTCTGGCCGAGAACCGACTCGGCCGCCTATGAGTCCACGTGCTCACGACAGAAGGCGTACAGCAGCTGCAAGTAGTCGCTCAAGCGAGCCGCAGCGCTCACCGACACGATCGCCCGAGTCAGGTTGGGTGCCGCTACCCGACCGGCGACCAGCGCGGTCGCGACCCATTGCGCCGAGCAGAAGGGGCAGGTCAACAGTTCCCCGATGGCGTGACGCGTCCCGTGGCCCACCACGTCTTCGTTGACCTCGCCTTCCCCGGCGGCCTCCTTGAACTCGGTGAACGGAGCGCGCAGGACCGACGTCACCGAGTCTTTGGTGATGAGCCGGCTCAGGTGCTCGGTCGCCAGCCCGTAGAGCGCCAAGTCCATCGCGTCGAGCTGTTGGAGCCCCGGGGCCTGCTTGCGTAGCGCCACCGCCAGCGCGCCCGCTACAACGCCGTACACCGTCAGCAACTTGGCGTAGCCGCCCAGGGGGCGGGGATCGGACGAACTGGAGTCCGCGCCCGCGCGTCGCGCCGATTTTGTCGCGGAACCGCGCTTCGTCTTCGCGGTGGGCACGCGCGGGTCCATACCCCACTCCGCCAAAAGAATGCTGTGACGGGTCGCCGGCGCCGCGTCCCGTCCGGATGTGGTGCCCCGGACGCTCCGGGGTATTCATACGACATGGGTGCCGAGAGCTATCTGCCCGAGCACGTACGCGGTATCGCCGGCTTGCGGTCGGCGGCCGAGCATTGCGAAGGCTGCGATCTCTTCCGTCGTGCGACGCAGACGGTCTTCGGTGAAGGGAAGAGCCGCGCGGCCTCCATTCTGGTGGTCGGCGAGCAACCCGGCGACATGGAGGACAGAGCCGGCAAGCCCTTCGTCGGTCCGGCCGGCACGGTCCTCGACGATGCGCTCGAGCTGCTGGGCGTGGACCGGGCGTCCATCTACGTCACCAATGCAGTGAAGCATTTCAAGTGGGAGCCTCGCGGCAAGGCCAGGCTGCACAAGAATCCTTCGGCGCGCGAGGTCGCCGCGTGCCGGCCCTGGCTCATGGCCGAGATGCAGGTCGTGCGCCCCGCCCTGGTGGTCTGCCTCGGCGCGACCGCGGCACGCTCCCTCCTGGGACCGTCGGTCAAGGTGACGCTGCAGCGGGGCCAGGTCGTTGCCGGGCCTCTCGGGTGCCCCGTCTTGATCACCGTGCACCCGGCCTCGATCCTGCGGACCAAGGAGCAGCGGGACCGCCACGACGCGTTTAACCGCTTCGTGGGCGACCTACGCCCCCTCCTCGAGTACGTCGGCACCGGCGTTTAGTGCAGAAAGTAGCGGGATAAGACATTCGTACGCGGCGAGTGATCCAACAAACCTGGAGAGGAAGGACGACCGCAATGCTGAAGACCCTGTCGAGCGCCGGGTTGTGCGCGGCCGGCTGCCTCGGGATCTGGCTGCTCACGTTGTCGTCGGTCTCGGGTGAAGAACTCTTCGTCGGAAGCGTGTGCGCGCTCGCGTCGGGAGCGGCCGGCGTGGGCGCGAAGCGCGCCGCCAAGGCGCGCTGGTCGGTGCGCGCGGCGCCTCTCCGGTTGTTCCTGCGCGTTCCGGCGGCCGTGGTCGGCGACGCCGTGCAGGTACTGCTGCGGCCCGTTCTACCCCTGCGCCGCCCCGCGAAGGTGGTCACCCTCGATCTGCGCCAGCGCGGCGACTCCGCCGCGGCCACCTCCCTCCGGCTCGTGTCCGCGCTCGCCGTCACCTCCGCGCCGGGCAGCCTGGTGCTCGACCTCGACGCCGCGAGCGGACGCTTGACACTGCACTCGCTGCAGCCCGCCGGGGTGCACGTGGAGGACGGGCTCCAAGGCCAATGAGTGGGTACGGCGTACTCACGATGATCCTGCTCGTGGGGGGCCTCGGTCCCGTGTTGCTCATGGGCGCCGTCGGGACGGTCCTGCAGCGGCTGGTCGCGCTCGAGATCGGTGGCTCGGTCATCGCGTTGTTCCTGCTGGTCTTCGTCGAGGTGTCGGGCGAGACCTACGAGCTGATCGTGCCGGTCGTGCTCGTGCCGCTGGCCTTCGCCGGCACCCTGGTGTTCACGCGCTTGCTGAAGGACACCGACGGCTGATGGGTCACGATGTGGCGCTCGGGTTCGTTGCGGCCGGGGTCGCCGTGGCCGTACTCTCGGCCCTCGGCGCCCTGGCCGCCGGACGCGATCACTACCTACGCCTCCACTACGTGACGCCGATTACGTCGTTGGCCGGCCCGCTCGTCGGCATCGGCCTGACCATCCAGAACGGCTGGGGCCTCACGTCGGGCGAGATTCTGCTCGTCGTCGGTCTGCTCGCCGTGTCCGGCCCGGTCGCCGGCGCCGCCACCGGGCGCCTGTTCGCGCAGGCCGACGGGACCGTGCGGTCGGAGGCGCCGGAGTGACGCCGTTCATCGTGGTCGCGCTCACCCTGGTGCTGCTCGGGGGTACTGCCACCGTGCTCACCGGGCAGCCGGAGCGCCAGGCGGTGATGCTCTCCGTCTACGGGGGTCTCCTGGGCGTCCTCTTTATGACCCTCAGCGCGCCCGACGTTGCGCTGAGCCAGATCGGGGTGGGGACGGCGATCGTCCCGCTGGTCGTGATGCTGACCATCAGGCGGATGCAGTCGCCCCGGCGCGGTCGCTGATGCGCGGTCCCGCCTCGTGACGAGGACCGTTCGGCTCGTCGTGTTCGGCGCCGGCGCGGCCGTGGTGGGGATCCTGGGCGTCCTCGCCATCCTCGTGCTGCCGGCCTTCGGCGGGCCGGCCCACGCCTACCGCGACGCTGCGGTCCCCGCCGCCGTGGCGCACGGCACGTCGAACGCCGTCTCGAGCATCAACTTCGACCTGCGCGGACTCGACACATTCGGAGAGGAGACGATCTTCCTCACTTCCGTCGTGGTGATCGCCGTCGTGCTTCGTTCGGCATCCGATGAGACCGAACAGCGCAAGAAGAGCGCGGGCCGCCCCCTTGATTCGACCGTCTTCGGCGGACTCCTGTTCTTCCCGATCATCCTCATCGTGGGCCTCGACGTGGTGACGCACGGGCACCTGACGCCAGGCGGAGGCTTCCAAGGTGGCGTGATACTCGGCACCGGCATCCACCTGCTCTACGTTGCCGGCACCTACCGACTGCTCGAGCGCGTCCGGCCGGTCCGGCCCTTCGAATGGTCCGAGGCGATCGGGGCAGGGGCCTTCGCCTGCCTCGGCATCAGCGGCCTCCTGCTCGGCGCCTCCTTCCTAGCCAACGTCATCCCGGTCGGAAGCTTCGGCACGCTGTTCTCCGCCGGCACAGTGCCGCTGCTCAACGGGGTGGTTGGTGTGGAGGTGGCCTCCGGCGTTGTCGTGCTGCTCTCGAAGTTCTTCGAGCAAGCGATCACCGTGCGTCCCGCCCATCGGCGCGCTGCGAAGACCGACGACAAGTCGTCGAGCCCGCGCGAGCGATGAGCCACTATGCGTATTTCGTCGCCGGCTGGCTGATCGTGATCGGAGCCTTGGGCATCGTGCGCAGTCGCAACCTGGTGCAGGCGATCGTGTGCCTAGCGGTCGCACAGTCGGGAACCTACGTGCTCCTGCTGTCAGTGGGTTACCAGTGGGGCGCCGCGCCACCTCTTTTCAGCGAGCCGGCGACCAAGCCGACGCTCCACGTTGTCGATCCACTGGTTCAGGCTATGACCCTGACCGACATCGTTGTCTCGGCAACCGTGACGTCGATGCTGCTGGCCATCGCCATCCAGATCCACAAGCGCACAGGCTCCATCGATCCGGACGAGCTGGACGCGCTCCGGGGCTGAGCCGTCCGCATGGTGACGTTCGACCACGGTGCCGCCGCACTGGTGCCGCTCGCGGTGGCCGGGCCGATCGTCGTCGCCTGCATCCTGCTCGTCGCCGGGCGGTCCGTCCCGCGGCTGGCCGTCGACGTGACGGCCATCGCTGCCGCGCTCGCAGAAGCCGGCCTGCTCGCCTATCTCCTGAGCAGCGCCGCAGGCGGCCGGCTGGTGACCTGGGTAGCCGGGTGGACGCCCCACCATGGATACAGCGTCGGGATCGTGCTGGTCGTTGATCCACTCGGCGCGGGCATTGCACTCCTGGCCGCCTGCCTCACCGCGATCGCCCTCCTCTTCAGCACCCGCTATTTCGAATCAATCGAGGCCCACTACCACGCGCTGATCCTGCTGTTCCTCTCCGGCATGGTGGGGCTATCGCTGACCGCCGACCTCTTCAACATGTTCGTGTTCTTCGAGCTGATGGGCGCCGCGGCGTACGGTCTGACCGCCGTGCAAATCGAAGACGAGTCGGCCCTTCAAGGAGGGCTGAACTTCGGCATCGTGAACAGCCTCGGTGCCTACATCTCCTTGACCGGGCTCGGCTTCCTGTTCGCACGCACGGGGAGCGTTGGCCTCCCCCAGCTACAGACCGGGCTGGCGCACCATCGGCCTGACGCCCTCGTCATTGCCGCTTTCGTCCTCGTGTTGACCGGGTTCCTCGTCAAGGGCGCATTGGTTCCCTTCCACTTCTGGCTGGCCGACGCGCATGCGGTCGCCCCGGCACCGGTGTGCGTTCTGTTCTCGGGAGTGATGGTGCCGCTCGGGATCTACGCCGCTTTCCGCATCTACTGGGCCGTGTTCGCACCTGTGCTGCCACTCGGCGACGTGCGGCGCACGTTCCTCGTCCTGGGTGCGCTCACCGCAGTCGTCGGCTCGATAATGAGCCTGACCCAACGTCATTTCAAGCGCATGCTTGCCTACTCGACCATCGCGCACGCCGGCCTCTTCGTGGTCGCGCTCGCCTGCCTCAGCGTCGCCGGCACGGCCGGGGCGCTCCTTTACGTGGCAGGCCACGCTGGCGTGAAGGGGGCGCTGTTCCTGATCGCCGGGGTGATGCTGAGCCGTTACGGCAGCGTCGACGAGCTCGCGCTCTACGGCGCCGGCCGGGGCCAGAAGGCCATGGGCTGGCTTCTCGTGGCGGGCGCGCTCGCGCTGGCCGGCCTGCCGCCGTTCGGGACGGCCCTCGGTAAGGCGGTCGCGGAGGACGCCGGGAGCGCGGCCGGCTACGGGTGGGTGCCCGTCCTCTTCGTCGCGGTCTCGGCGCTGACGGCGGGCGCGATCCTCCGCGTGGCGGCCCGCGTCTACTGGGGCCTCGGCCCCAAGCCGGTCGAATGGAGCCAGGCGCGTTCGAGCGGCAACGTCGGCGAGCCAGAGACGCGACTGCAGCGACTCCCGGTGACGATGGTGATTGCCATCGGCACTCTCTTGGTCGGCGCGTTGGTGATGGGACTGCTGCCGGGCCTCCACAGCGTGGCCAACCGCGCCGCTGCCTCCTTCACCGACTCGGCGGGCTACGCCAATCAGGCCCTGCACAACGTCCACGAACTGGTCGCCGCCCCGGTGACGCCGAACTGGACCGGCCTGGGCCTCGGACTGGGCTTTCTCTCCGCGGGGTGCGCCTGCCTCGTCGCGGTGGCCGGCCTCTACGGCAGCCGCTTGGTCAAGTTCCTGCCGGGGTTGCGCGCCTTCCGATCGCCGATCGACCTGCTCCATCGGCTGCACTCGGGCCACGTCGGGGACTACGTCGCCTTCATGATGGTGGGGATCGCCGCCCTGGCCGCCTTCGTCGGGCTCCCGCTTCGCTGAACGCCCACCTCGTCGACAACGCAAACGGCTACAGCGAGGTGCGTGCCGCGGCGTCGCCGCTTTCGCCCTGCGCGATGCGGCGCCGGATCTCGGCCACCGTGGGGGCGGGATAGCCGAACATCCCAGGCCGCCAGCCGATAGCGATCTTCTGCAACCCGGGACCGTCGTCGATGAAGACGTGACAGGTGTTGGACAGGAACGTGAGGGCGCGCTCGCCCCCCGGGTAGGAATCGCCGCTTTCGAACTGCTGCGCGGCGGCCGAGGTGACCGATTGGATGACCGCCGGCCCGATGGCGCGGGCCAGGAACTCGAGGTGGCTGCACCCGCGCTCGCGCCCGAAGCGCTCCTGCACGGCCGACGTGTAGCCCCGCGCCACCGACAATCCGATGAGTTCGGAGAACTTCGGCTCGATGTCGGTGCACTCGAAGTGAGGGAACGTCTTCATGTCGGCGACCGCATCGACGATCATCAAGTCGGCGCGGCGGACCACGATCGCTAACTCCATGCCATGCAGGTCGCGCGGGCCGAGCGTGCCGCTGGCCCACGGGCGCACATCGGTCAGCGCGCCGATGACGACAAAGTGCTCGTCGCGGACAAACACCTCGATGCCGATGGTGCGCCGGTGCACCGGCAGCTCGTCGGAGCCCGGCGAGGGACGGAGCGCGGCGACGGTCGCCGGGGAGAGAGGGGTCTCAGGCACGGCGTGATTGTGGCGTCCCCGACCGCTCGGGCGCCAACGCCACCTCATTGAATCCGTGCAGGATCGGGGCGTTTCGATTCCAGCTGATGCGAGTGACCGACGCGGTGCGCAGGTAGAGGCGCCAGTACAGGTCCGGCGTCCCGAGCGCCCAGGCCACGGCCGCCTTGATCGGCGTCACGTGGCTCACCACGACGACGTCGCCGTCGGCGCGGCGCGCCCCGCTCCCGTCGGCGGCGAACAACTCCTCACAGGCGGCCGCGATCCGGAAGTCCACCGTGGCCAGCGACTCGCCGTCCACCGGGCAAAAGTCACGGTCGCCTTGCCATTTCTGCCAGACGCCAGCAGGGATGTCTCCGAGCGGCTGGCACTCGAACTCGCCGTAGTCGACCTCGATCCAGCGCTCGTCCACGACGACGGGGAGATCAAGCCCGAGAAGCTCGGCGGTGTCGACGGCGCGGCTGAGCGGACTGGCGCGTAGCTCGACCACCGGGCGCTCGAGCAGCGAGGGCACGGCGACGGCCTGGGCGCGGCCGTGTTCGGTCAGCGCGGCGTCGGTCCGACCTAACAGGAGGCCCTGGGCGTTGGCAACGGACTCGCCGTGCCGAATGAGGATCAGCATGAAACGGGCCCGGTGCTCAGCTCGGCACGAGGATGCGCCCGCATTGCTCGCACGTCGCAACCTCGCCCGGCGGCAGCGCCCGGATGCGCTCGACTTCGACCGAGGAGAGCTCGAGATGGCAGCCGTCGCAGTGATTCTTGATCAGGCGCGCCGCGCCGGTGCCCTTCAGGTGGGTGCGAAGCGTCTCGTACCGGTTGGCCAGCGCGTTCGGCAGCTGGGCCGCCTCGGCGGCGCGCGTCCCGACCGCCGACGCAATGGCGGCCTCGATCTCGAGGCGGTCGTGCTCCACCTGGCCGCGCAGCTCCTTGGCCCGCTCCTCGAGCGGGTCCATCCGCTCCCGCAGCGTCGCGAGTTCCGCGTCGATGGGATCCTGCTCGAGCATGACCACCAGCTCCTGCTCCTCGAGCTCGGCACGTCGCTCGGTGAGGTGCTTTACCTCGTCGTTCATGGCCTGGAGGTCGCGGCCCGACGAGCTGGTCGAGGCGTAGAGGCGCTTCTCCACGTGGTCCCGGCGCTCGGTGACCGCTGCGATTTGCGCCTCGAGATCGGCCTGGGCGGTGGCCAGCGTCGCCCGGCGCGCCTCGGCGTCGACGCGCTCGATCCGCAGGCCGGCTAGCTCGGACTCGACCGCAGCCAGGCCGGTCGACTCGGCCAGCGCGTCACGCCGGTGTTCCATCTGGGTGATCGACGTGTCGAGGTCCTGCACCGCGAGCAGGTGGGTGAGCGTGTCAGTCATGCCGCTCCCCCGTTGGCCGTATACGCGGCGCGCGCCAGAGGCAACGCATCGACCAAGGCCGCGTCGGCAATGGCCATCGCCTCCTTCCAACTGCACCAGCGGGCATCGGGACTCTCGCCGGGGGGCGGATGCGGGTCGTCGTCGCCGGCGAGGAGAAGGTAGCGCAGGTCGAGGTGCGTGTGGCCGAGGGCCGCCTCGTGCACGTCGAGGTGAAGCAGCTGCGGGCCGGCCACCGGATGCTCGACGGCGAGCCCGAGCTCCTCGGTCGCCTCGCGCCGGGCGGCGACGGGAGGGGTTTCGCCCCCGTCGATGTGGCCGCCGGGCTGCATCCAGATACCGAGGCGCTTGTGCAGGTGCAGCACCGTGCCGCGGGGACCCACGACGATGGCCGAGGCGGTGACGTGGGTGGGGTCGGCGTGCTCGTCGCAGGGCGCCGGGAGCCGCGCGAACTCCTCGAGGAACCGCACCTTGGCCGCGGCCTCCCGTGGCGTCGCCGGATGGTGCTCCTCCACGAGTGCCCGCAGGTCCGCCGTGGTGGCACCCATGATGACCCTGGTTAGCACAGGTGACCCATGAGCACGGTGGTTGCACGACCGGCGATCCGCACCCGCTCGCCCTCTGGCCGCACGAACAGCGTGCCGCCCCGCAGCGACAGCTGGCGGGCCACCAGATCGCTTCTCCCCAGCTCCGCCGCCCAGTACGGGCCGGCCGAGCACTGCGCCGAGCCCGTCGCCGGGTCCTCGGCGATGCCGACGTTGGGCCCGAATACCCGCAGCACGTAGTCGGCACCGGAGGCGGGTGCGACCGCCGCCGTGAGGAGGAGTGCCTTGTCGCCGGTCGCCGCGATGGCATCGAGGTCGGGCTCGTACGTGCGCACGGCCTCGGCCGACGACAGGACGACGAAGGTGAAGAACGAGGTGCGGCCGCAGCTCAGGACGCTCCCGGGCCACTGCCCCTCGAGGCTCGTAGGCAACGGGGACGCGCTGATGGGGTCGGCCGGGAAGTCGAGGGCGATGCGGTCGCCATCGTAGGCGGCGTGCAGCGGGCCGCTCTTGGTGTGGAAGGTGAGTGGGGCGGTGCCGTCGGCGGTCCCCCATTGGCGCAGGGCATGGGCCGACGCCAGCGTGGCGTGGCCGCAGAGGTCGATCTCGGTCGCCGGCGAGAACCAGCGCAGCCCGAAGGTGGTCGGCCGGTCGCCCGGCACGAGGAAGGCCGTTTCGGCGATGCCGAGCTCGAAGGCGATCGCCTGCATGCGCGCCTCGTCGAGTGGCTGCTCGAGCAGGCAGACACCGGCCGGGTTGCCACCGAAGGGCGCGTCGCTGAAGGCATCGACCCAGGCGAGAGGGAAAGTCACTCTGACCACGATGTTAAACGGGTCACGGCGTCGCGCAGGACGGCGACCTGCTTGCAGAAGGCCCAGCGGACGAGGGTGCGGCCGGCGTCGGGGTCGGCCGGGTCGTAGAAGACCGAGCTCGGGATGGCAACCACCCCGCAGCGCTCCGGCAGAGCGAGGCAATAGTCGTGTGCACTGAGGCCCGGGGCGATGGCGGCGATATCGGTCGTGGCGAAGTACGTGGCCGACGGGCGATAGACGGCGTAGCCCAGGCTGGCCAGGCCGTCACAGAACAGATCGCGCTTGGCGGCCAGCTCGGCGGCCAAGGAGCTGAGTTGGTCGGGCGGGAAGCCGAGGCCGTGCGCGATGGCGAGTTGCAGCGGGGCCGGGCTCGTGTAGGTGAGGAACTGCTTGGCGGCTCTCACGGCGCCAACGAGCGGAGCCGGGCCGCTGACCCAGCCCACCTTCCAGCCGGTGAAGGAGAACGTCTTGCCGCCCGACGAGATCGTCAAGGTGCGTTCGCGCATACCGGGCAAAGTTGCCAGTGGGATATGCAAGCCGTCGAAGACGAGGTGTTCGTAGACCTCGTCGGTCACCGCCAGGAGGTCGTGGGCCCTGCACAGGGCGGCCACCTGCCCCAATTCGTCGGCCGAGAACACCTTGCCGGTCGGGTTGTGCGGTGTGTTGAGGAGGAGGAGGCGGGCGCGGGGGCGGGCCGCGGCCGCCGCGAGCTCCGTGGGGTCGAAGGCCCAGTCGGGCGGGTGCAGACGCACGAGACGGGGCACGGCGCCGGCCATCGACGCGCAGGCGGCGTAGGAGTCGTAGGACGGCTCGAACATGACGACCTCGTCGCCGGGCTCGCACAGGGCGAGGAAGGTGGCTGCGATCGCCTCGGTGGCGCCGACGGTCACGAGGATCTCGGTGTCGGGGTTCAGATCGAGGTCGTACCAGGCGTGCTGGTGCGCGGCGACGGCTCGGCGCAGCTCGGCGATGCCGGCGCTCGGCGGGTACTGGTTGTTGCCGTGGCGGATGGCCTCGGCGGCGATCTCCTTGAGCTCGGCGGGGCCGTCCGTATCGGGGAACCCCTGGCCGAGATTGACCGAGTCGGTCACGACGGCCAGCTCCGACATCGTGGCGAAGATCGTCGTAGTGAACGGGCGCAGGCGCTCGGCCAGTTGCGGGTGGGCGTCGGAGTCGGTCTCGGCGTCCCCGGCGGCCACTCGGCCGATGGTAACCGGCGATTTCGGGCGCCTATCGTCTGCGCCCACCGTGCTCAGCGTCGCCAACTACAACATGCACTGCGGGATGGACGGATGGGGCAGGCCCTACGACTATCTCGCCGCCATCAGGTCGTTGGACGCCGACGTCATCGTGCTCGAGGAGGCCTGGACTTCCTGGGGCACGGTCGAGGGGCAGGCCGAGGAGGCGGCGCGGGAGCTCGGGTTCCAGGTGCGGACCCACGTGCTCGGTGAGGGCCGGCGGATCCGGCCCCAGGCCGGGGCCGACGACACTTGGGCGGCCCGGCCATCGTGGACCCCCGAGAACCGGGCCTTGTACATGGACGGTCTGCGGCCCGTGCCCGAGAGCACAGAAACCCTGGAGCGTTGGCGGGAGGCCGAGCGCGGTCGGTGGGGCATCGCCGTGCTGGTGCGGCCGACGCTGCCGATCGAGGCGACGCGCCTCGTCCACATGAGCCAGCTGCGCCGCGACAGCGTGCGTCGTGCCGCGCTGGTGGTGGACCTCACGACGGACGGCCGTCCTGTCTCGGTGGTCGGGACGCACATGTCGCACCTCATGTCCGGGTCGCCCCGTAACTGGTTCCAGTTGGGGCGCCAGCTGAAGAGCGAAGCCCGGCCCGAGGCCGTGCTCGTCGGCGACATGAACACCTGGGGTCCCTTGGTGCACGCGTTCATCCCGGGCTGGCGGCGGGCGGTCGTGGGGTCGACGTGGCCGGCGTGGCGACCGCACAGCCAGATCGACCACATCTTGGTGCGGGGGGCCATCCGGTCGGTGCGCGGCGCGGTACTGCCAGACGCGGGGTCGGACCACCGACCGGTGCGGGCAGAGCTTGAGGTGGGATAGGTGGTGCGCCACAACCCCTGGGGCGTCGTCGTGGTATTGGCGTTGACGGCGGTCGCCGCGGCGGCGTGCTCGAATACTCCGTCGAGTGCGGGGCGAGGGAGTAGCACCTCGACGACGGCGCGGGTGCCGCCGCGGCTGCATCACACGGGCTCGACCTCGCCGACGGCGGGCTCGGGGACGTCGACGACGGTCGCGGGTGGTGGCGCTGGTGGCAATGGCGCGGGGTCCGGCACGTCGACGACGCTCGGGGTGGCGACCGCGTTCGGCCCCCCGGCGGTCGGCTTCGGGCAGGTGCGCCCGGCCGAGATCTCGCTCGGGGGAGACCCGACCGGCCTCCTGACTGGGATCACCTGGCAGTCTTGGGGCGGCAACCAGGCCACCGGCACCGGTACGAGCACCTACGTCGGGCCCAATCAGACGGTGGCCCAAGGCACCGAGGAAACGGCCACGGTGGTCGCCTTCGACCTCGGTTCGTGTGGCGGCAAGCCGGCCTACCAACAGGTCAAATGGTTCTTTCCCCAACAAGGCGAGACACTCAGCACCGGGGCCAACGTCACGATCAACGCCTGCACGGGGCCGTAGCGCGCGGTTGGCCTGGTTGCACGCCTTCAGGCCGGGCCGACCGGTGTCGACGGTGGGGTCGCTCCACCGGCGTCGTTGCCGTTGCCGTTGCCGTTACCGGCCAGGACGCTGACCGCTTCGCCCACTGTCTCAAAGCAGTGGTCCTCACCAATGCGGTCGAGCAGCCCGCTTCGCTGCAGGCCGGCGTGCAAGTGGTCGCCGGCGCGTGCAATGCCGAACTCGATGTGGTCGCGCTGGCAGCGGTTGAGCACCTGGCTCAGCGCGCGGCTGCCGGTGAAGTCCATGTCTGACATCCCGATGGTGTCGACAATGAGCACTCGGACCGCGCTGCCCGCGCTGTTCAAGGCGTGGGCGACTTCGTCGCGGAAGTGCACCGCGTTGGCGTACCACAGCGGCGTAGCAAAGAGGACGACGAGGACCCCGGGCATGGGCTCTGTATTGACGCCCGGCGACACCGGCGTCCAGCTGGTCGTGCCCGGGACCCGTTCGAGCACATGGAGCTGGGGTCGCGCGGCCAGGCGGATCCGGTCGAGCAGAGACAGCCCGACCGCAACGGCGATCCCCTGTTCGACTCCGGCCAGCACGACCACGAGCAACGTGATCACCGCCAGCCCCAGCTCGAGGAGGTTGAAGCGGGCGATGGCCACGAGGTCCCGCCAGTTGAACAGCCGGAACGCCACGAAGATCAGGACCGCGGCCAGCATGGACAGAGGCAGATTCTTCAGCACACCGGCCACTGGGATGAGAAGCACCACGACGAGCGCAGCCCCGAGCGCGCCCGCTTGTGTGCGGCCCCCGGCATTGACGACGGCACCGGTCCGCGGTGGGCTGGCGTCGACCGGAAACGAGCCCACGAGGCCCGACAAGATGCTGCCCGTGCCGACAGCGAGGAAGTCGCGCCCGGCGTCGACGTCGTAGTCACCCTGCTCGGCGAATGCTCGCGTCGTCGCCGCGGTCTGGGTCACGATGACGAGCGCGACGACGGCCGCCAGCGGAGCGAGGTTGCTGAGCGTCGTCCATGACAGGCCCGTAAGCCCGAAGTTCGGCGCGCCCGAATGGATCGTGCCGAGCACCGGCACGCCGTGATCCTGGAGGTTGAAGGCGCTCACGAGGGCGATCGATCCGACGAGAGCAATGAGGGCGCCGGGGATGCGCCGGTTGACCCGTGCGCACACGATCACGACGGCCAGCACGCCGAGCCCCATTGCGATCGCCCCACCCTGGACGTCCGACAGATGGGCCACGACGTACACGAACCGGTGTTGGTCCGAGCCCGAGGTCGGCGGCAGGCCCAAGAAGTCGGGCAGCTGGTGGATGACAATGATCACGGCGACGCCGGAGAGGAAGCCGGTGACGATCGGGGTGGAGAGGAACTCGGCAATCCAACCAAGCCGCAGAATGCTGACGAACATCACCATCAACCCGACCATCACGGCCAGGATGCTGACCAGCTCGACGTAGTGTGGGGAGCCCAGGGCGGCCAGGCTCACCACGCCGGCAGCGAACAAGGGCGCGATGGTCGAGTCGGCACCCACCGACATCTGCGGATTCGAACCCAAGAGGGCGAAGAGAAACGTGCCCGCGATGAAGGCGTAGAAGCCGGTGATAGGGGGCATGCCGGCCAACCGCGAGGTCGCCAGCTGTTCGGGCAGGGCGATGGCAAGGAGGGTGAGGCCGCCTACGAGGTCCGCGCTGACCCAGGCGCGCTGGTACCCGTGCAACGAAGTGAACACGGGGGGTGGCCGCACCGCGACATCTTCGCCCACCTGCGGCGCCGTACGGCCGATACCAATTGAATAGTCTCAAGCCGAGCCGAGACGCGGCACCCGCCCGAATGGTGGCGTGGGGCGGACGAACAAGGCCGAAGGGGGCTGAAGGAGGCCCCGACACCATGAGCAACTACCCCTACGCCGACCGCTTCGCCATCCACCGTTCACTGCCCGAGGAGGGCATGAGCCGCCAAGAGGTGCTGACGCAGCTGCACACAATGGCTACCGAGGAGGACGCCTTTTGGGAGACGGGCAAGTGCTCGGGCACCATGTACTGCGGCGACCACGACCACTACAAGTTCATGAACGAGGCCTTCGGGCTCTTCGCGCACGTGAACGTGTTGCAGCGCGACATGTGCCCGAGCGCCACTAAGTTCGAGGCCGAGATCATCGCCATGACGCTGGGGCTGTTCGCCGGTGAGGCCGCTGCGGCAGCGGGCGACGACCCGTGCGGCCTGGTCACTACGGGAGGGACCGGCAGCATCTTGCATGCGATCCTGGCCTACCGAGAGCACGCAGCCCAGACCCGCGGCGTCACTCGGCCCAACGTGATCAAGCCCGAGACGGCCCACCCGGCCTTCGACAAGGCGTGCCACCTCTTCGGCGTCGAACTCCGGCGCGCCCCGGTGGACCCGCTCACCACACAGGTCGACGTGGATTGGGTGCGCGACCACATTGACGAGGGGACCGTCGCCATGATCGGGTCTGCCTGCAACTACGGCTACGGCACCGTGGATCCGATCAGCGCGCTGTCCGACCTGGCGCTCGAGAAGGGCATCGGCCTGCACGTCGACGCCTGTCTCGGCGGCTTCATCCTGCCCTTCGGGCGCGAGCTCGGCTACGACATCCCGGTCTTCGACTACTCGCTGCCCGGCGTGACGTCGATGTCGGCGGACACCCACAAGTACGGCTACGCGTTCAAGGGTTCGTCCGTGTGCAGCTTCCGCACCAAGGAACTCCGCAACGCGCAGTACTTCTACCTGACCGACTGGAGCGGCGGGAAGTACACCTCTCCGGGCATGGAGGGCTCGCGCTCGGGCGGGCTGATCGCGGCCACCTGGGCCTCGATGGTCCAGATCGGCCACGGCGGCTACCTCGGCTACGCACGCCAGATCTTCGATACGTCCTCCGCCATGCAGGCAGCGGTGCTCTCGCATCCCGAGCTGCGCCTGGTCGGCAAGCCGACATTCCTCTTCTCGTTCACCTCGGACGAGTTCGACATCTACCACGTGAACGACTTCATGCGACTGCGCGGCTGGCGCTTCAACGGCCAGCAGTACCCCAACGCGCTCCACATGGCCGTCACCCGTCCGCAGACCCAGCCGCAGGTGGCCACCGAGTTCGCCACTGACCTCGCCGAGGCGGTCGCCTACGCCAAGGAGCACGCCGCGGAGGCGCCGAAGTCCGGCGCGATCTACGGCGGGGTCGCCGGCGGGATGACCGACGAGGCGGACGAGTTCATCCGCATGGTCATGGCCGACATGCTCGACGGGCAGTCCGCGATCCCGGCTCAGTGACGGCCGACGTCGGCGGCGGTGCGCCCGGGGAGTGGGTCGAAGGGTGCCTGGCTGCGCAGGAGGCACTCGATTCTGACTTGGAGGGCCTGGACGACGCGGGGGCGCGGCGCCCCAGCCTGCTGCCCGAGTGGAACGTCGGTCACGTATTGACCCACATCGCGCGCAATGCCGACAGCGTGGTGTGGCGGCTCGAGGGCGCGGCCTTAGGCGAGCTGCGCGACCAGTACCCCGGTGGTTTGGAGCAGCGACGCAATGAGATCGAGGCGGGGGCGATCCGGTCGGCGGACAAGCTGAGGGCCGACGTGCGGACGACCTCGGCGGCCCTGGCTCTGGTCATGGCGGAGTTGCCCGACGGCGCCTGGGACGCACCGTCGCGGACCGCACGCGGCGTGGTCGAACCCTCTCGCGACGCGGTCTTCTCGCGCTGGCGCGAGGTGGTCGTCCACCACGGCGACCTCGGCCTGGCTCCGGTGCCTCTGCCACCTGCGCTGATCGAGGCGTGGCTGGCTCGCGAGCTGCCGCGGCTGGGCGAGCGCACCGACCCGGCTGGGCTGTTGGCGTGGGTCATCGGGCGCGGCGACGCGCCGGAGCTGGCGCCGTGGTGAGGGCGCGACGGCCCGGCGGGCGGACCCGCGTGGCGCCTTAGCTTGAGAAGAAGGCGCGGCCAGAGCGGTCCACGGCGACGCAGTACGTCGTCGTCGGGCACGAGATGCCCGTCAGCGCGTGGCCGTTGTCGATGAGCGTGCCGGCGCTCCATACCGTCCCGTTCCACGAGAAGACGCGCCCGATGGAGTCGACGGCGCGGCAGAACGTCGGGGTCGGACACGAGACCGCAGTAAGGCCCGAGGCGTCGGTACCGCCGAGGGGCGGCTCGGTCGCGATCGACGCAGGCGCTGTGAACCCGAGGCCGTTCCACGTCAGGACGTCGCCGTTGCTATCGACCAGCACGCAGAACGCCGTCGACGCGCACGAGACCGAGTTCAGCTGGCCAGCCGTGTCGGCGTCGTTGGGCTGGGTCCACGTGTGCCCGTTGAACACCGACGGGCCACCCTCAGCGGCCACGCAGAAACTTGGCGACACGCAGGAGATCTGGTTGGCCGCCCCCCAGGCGCCCAGGTTCCCCGACCAGCCCGAGCCGTTGTAGGCGAAGGAGTTCCCTTCGCCGTCGACCGTGATGCAGAAGGTGGGGCCGGTGCAGTCGATGGCGGTGAATCCCTGTGCGGCCGAGATGGTCGCCGGCGGCTGCCACGACGAACCGTTGTACGTCGCGACCTGGTTCTGACTGGGAGCGGCGGCGCAGAAGGTTGCCGAGGCGCACGACAGATACGAGACACCCTGCGGCGCAGGCGAGGGCAACGCAGGGCCGAGTGCGGTCACCTTGTCGAGATCGAGGCGGTAGGTCTGACCGTTGTCGGTGCCGACGAGGCAGGTCCCGGCCGAAGGGCACGAAACGGCGGTGAGGTTGGCGCCCGACGCGACGGGGATGGCCTTGGACCACGTCCCGGCGGGGCCGCTCGTCGTCGACGTGGTGGCGTGTGACGTGGTTGTTGTCGGCGCGCCGGAATTTGCGGCGGGTGACGAGCTGCAGCCCGCGGCCACGACGGCGGCCGTTGCGAGCGCGGCAACCGTCAGCGCGACCCGGAGCGAAGCACGGCGCCCGCGCACTACTGCTTGGCGGGGAGGCCGTTGGCCTCGAGAGCCCGATGACGCGACCACGTGTCGAGCACGATGAGCGTCTTGGTGCCGGTGACGCGACCGCGCCGGCGGAGCTGCTCGATGACCTGGCCCAGGCGCTCGACGTCGGGGACCTGCAGCCAGACCAGCGCGTCGGGATCGCCGGCGGTCGTGAAGACGGCCTGCACCTCCGCCAGCTGCATTGCCGTCTCTTTGATCTCCTTGAGATCGGCCGTGCCGGCGAAGCGCACCTCGGTGAAGGCCTGGATGGGCCGCCCGGCCTTGCGATGGTCGACAACCACCGTGTAGCCGGCGATGACGCCGGTGCGTTCGAGCCGCTCGATCCGGCGTGTCACGGCAGAAGCTGACAGCGAAACCTGCTCGCCGATGTCGGCCATGGTGCGCCGGGCGTTATGTGACAGCAATTCGATGATCTGGTGATCAATCGGGTCGAGTTCCTCAGTTCCCATGGCTAGAAGCCTAACGAAACGCGGTTCGTCTGCACGTTCGGTGCGATTGGCCCATCGTGCAGGCGTCTCCGTTGCGTGGCGACCCAGCTGGGCCTCAGGAGATCCGGCGGTGGACCGAAACGGCGTAGGCGTCGCCCGGGGTAGCGGGGTGACGGTCCCAGGTGGACCACCGGTCCTCCAGCTCGAGCCCCGCGGCTTCGGCATGGGCATCGTGGCCCGAGGGCTGGAGTCCTCCGGGACGAAGCGAGTAGCCGGCGACGAGGCGGCCACCCGGAGCCAACCAGCGGGCTGCGTTGGCGATCACCTGCCCCTCAGCGCCCGTCGGCACGAAGATGAGGACGTTGCCGGCCATGACGACGAGGTCGAACGTGCGGCCGAGGTCGAGGGCGGGGTCGGTGAGGTCGCCTTCGATCCAGGTGAGCTCGGGCGCCTTGGCGCCGGCCACTTCGAGCATGGCCGAATCGACGTCGATGCCGACGACGTCGACGCCCCGTCGGCTGAGCTCGATGGCGACGCGGCCGGTGCCACAGCCCGCATCGAGCACGGTGGTGGGGCGGTACGACCCGACGAGCGCGGCCTCGCCGTGGACGTCGAAGCCCGAGGAGGCGAGGTCGTCGAAGCGACGGTCGTAGTCGGCGCCGCGCGGCACGTCACTGTGTTGCCAGCGGTCGGGCACCGCATCGACGGTACTGCTTGGCGTCGGGGTCGGGGCGCCGGCGCTCCGACTTACGGGATGGTGACGTCGGGGATCGAGAGCGGCACCGAAGGGGTCGTGACTGTGGTGGCGCCCGCCGGCAGGTTGAACAGGCTCGACGACGGCTTGGACGAGTACTTGGTCATCTTGAACACGGTCCCGGTGGACGAACCGACATAGGCCAAGAGGCCCTGCTTGGTGACGCAGTACTTGCCTGACTGGCCGTGCTCGCTGGCCGAGATGCAGGTCGTGGGCTGTCCGGCGATGGTCTGGGACGAGGTCGTCACCTTGACGCCGATCGCCCGAGCGATCACAGCCGATTTGTCCTCGTTGAGCACTCCCAGCAGGGCGCTTGGACTGAATGCGTTCTCGAGGCCGAGCAGCGGACTCGTCCCACTCTCCGTGATGCACTGTTCGCCGCCAGCCTTCGTGGTGGTCGTCGTCCCGGAGTTGCCCGAGTTGCCCGAGTTGCCACTGTTCCCCGTGCTCCCGCTGTTCGAGGTCGAATTCGGCTGGCAGTAGTAGGTCTTCTTCCCGGTGCCGATCACGCTCCCGCCGTCCGACGTGGAGAAGTTCGACTTGCCCGAAGCCTGCGCGATGGTGATGGTGGTCGTCTTGCTCCCCTCGATCGACTCGTAGGTGGCCTGGTAGGTCAACTTTTTCGCGTTTTTGATGTTGTTCTCGAGCGCCTTGATCTGGGATTGGCTGAGGCCCTTGGCCGAGGCGGGAACGGCGGGCAGCACCACCAGGGCGAGGCCCACGGCTGCGGCCACAGTGAGGAGTCGAGCGCGCATGCCAAGACCGTAGTCCGCAACCCCTGTGCCCTCCCAACCTTTGTCAGGTCGTTGCCTCGGTAGGGTGGCCGCGCCATGTGCCTCTTGGTGGTTGCGTCGCAGATCGTGCCGGGCGAGCCGCTGATCGTCGGGGCCAACCGTGACGAGCTGCTCGATCGACCCTCCACGTCGATGACGGTCCTCGACGAGGGACCTCCCCGGGTGCTGGGCGGACGCGACGAGCTCTCGGGCGGGACGTGGCTGGCGGTGAACCGCGACGGCGTGTGCGCCGGGCTGACCAACCAGCCCCTCGGCGACCTGAAGGACCCGACCAAGCGTTCGCGGGGCGAGTTGCCGCTGGCCGCGGCCCGGTGCCGAACTGCGACGGCAGCGGTGGGGGTGCTCGTCTCCGAGTTCGACCCGGCGGACTACAACGGTGCCTGGCTGCTCGTCGGCGACCGGATCTCCCTGTACTTCGTGGACTTCACAGGCTCGGTGGCCACGGCAACAGAGCTGGCGCCAGGGATCCACGTGCTCGAGAACCGCGCCGTCGACTCGCCGTCGGCGAAGGTAGATCTGGTGCGAGAGGGTCTGGGGGACATGGCGCGGGGGTCGGGGTTGGACGGGGACGATGTGATGGCGGCGTTTCGGCGCGTGCTGGCCGACCACCGGGTGCCGGAGGGCGACGAGCGGCCGAACGGGGCGAACTGTGTGCATCTCGACGGGTTCGGGACCCGGTCGTCGTGCATCGTGCGCGTGGGGACGGGCGCGGGTCGGACCGCGGGGGGCGTGCTGCCTCCGCCGCGCCTGTGGGTGGCCGACGGCCCGCCGTGCACCACGCCGAACGAGGACGTGACCGCGTTGTGGGCGGTCGGGTCCGACACGGAATCGGGTGCCGGGTCGGCGGCGTGACTAGTTGCGGACGAGCGGCTTGTAGCGGATGCGGTGCGGCTGGTCGGCGTCGACGCCGAGGCGCTTGTGACGGTCTGCTTCGTAGTCGCTGAAATTGCCCTCCCACCACCGCACGACCGAGTCGCCCTCGAAGGCGAGCACGTGCGTCGCGATGCGGTCGAGGAACCAGCGATCGTGGCTGATGACCACCGCGCAACCGGGAAACGCGAGGAGGGCGTCCTCGAGGGCGCGCAGCGTGTCGACGTCGAGGTCGTTGGTCGGCTCGTCGAGCAGCAGCACGTTGCCGCCGCTGCTCAGCACCTTGGCCAGTAGAACCCGGTTGCGCTCGCCACCGGAGAGCTGCCCCACGTTCTTCTGCTGATCGCTGCCCTTGAAGCCGAATCCGGCGACGTAGGCCCGACCGTGCACCTCGCGGCCGCCGACGACCATCCGGTCCGCTCCCCCGGTGATTTCCTCGAACACCGTCTTGTCGCCTTTGAGGGAGTCGCGTGATTGATCGACGTAGGCGAGCTCGACCGTGGCACCCGTCGTCAGGGTCCCGCTATCGGGCTTCTCTTCGCCCACGACCATGCGGAAGAGTGTCGTCTTGCCGGCGCCGTTCGCGCCGATCACGCCCACGATCCCGCCGGGAGGCAAGAAGAAGGTCAGGTCGTCGATCAGGAGGCGCTCGCCGAAGCCCTTGACCACGTCCTTGGCGTCGACCACCTGGTCACCTAGGCGCGGGCCGGGTGGGATGGTCAGCTCGATAGTGTCGGCCCGCCGGTCGGCCGCTTCCGCCTCGGCGACCAGATCGTTGTACGAGGTGATGCGAGCCTTGCCCTTGCTCTGGCGGGCGCGGGGCGACATGCGGATCCACTCGAGCTCGCGCTCGAGGGAGGCCTGGCGGGAACGATCCGCCTTCTCTTCGTTGGCAAGCCGGTTCTGCTTCTGCTCCAGCCACGACGAGTAATTGCCCTCCCACGGGATGCCGGCGCCACGATCGAGCTCGAGGATCCAGCCGGCCACGTTGTCGAGGAAGTAGCGGTCGTGGGTGACGGCGACCACCGTGCCGGGATACTCCTGCAGTGTTCGCTCGAGCCAGGCAACGGACTCGGCGTCCAGATGGTTGGTCGGCTCGTCGAGGAGCAACAGGTCGGGCTTGGAGAGAAGGAGCCGGCACAGCGCGACGCGGCGCCGCTCGCCCCCGGACAGCGTAGAGACATCGGCGTCGCCCGGAGGTAGGCGGAGCGCGTCCATGGCGATCTCGAAGGTGCGGTCGAGATCCCAGGCGCCGGCCGCGTCGATCTTGGTCTGGAGGTCGGCCTGCTCCTTGAGCAGCGCGTCGATGTCGGCGTCGGGGTCGCCGAAGGCGGCGCACACCTCGTTGTAGCGGTCGACGAGGTGCTTGGCCTCGCCGACACCCTCAGCCACATTGCCGCCGACGTCCTTCGTGGCGTCGAGCTGGGGCTCCTGAGGCAGAAAGCCAACCGTGAAACCTGGGGTGAGCCGCGCCTCGCCCGTGAAGCCGTCGTCCTCGCCCGCCATGATGCGAAGCAGCGAGGATTTGCCCGAGCCGTTGGATCCGATGACGCCGATCTTGGCGCCCGGATAGAAGGACAGGTTGATGCCCTTCAGGACCTCGCGGTCAGGTGGGTAGAAGCGCTTGAGCCCGCGCATGGTGTAGATGAACTGAGGGGCCATGGCGACAAGTGTGCCTGATGCAGAGACGCCTCCGAGCGCCGGGTCCGGCCGCCGCCCGCCTCCCTCCTCCTGTCATGGCCGTTGTTGGCGTTCTCCGGGCGCCTGTTGCGACTGCATTGGCGTCGCCGTTCGAGAAACCGCGGTTCCGGACACTTCTTCGTTCATGCTTTGAACGAAGAGGTTCAAACTTCTCTCGAACCTTCAACCTCTTCGCCAATACGGACGCGACAGCCCCCGACAAGCCGCGGCGAGTTGGGCTCAGAGGCTCAACGAGGCCAGGTGATGCGGCGCAACCGACGCTCGATCACCATGCCGCTGTCCACGAACCAGCGGGCGGAGGCCTCGAGGGCCTCGAGGGCCGGCCGCGGCGCATACCCGAGCTCGTCCTTGGCCCGGGACACATCGAAGGCCATCTGGGAGGTCGACATGCGTGCCGCCTCGAGTGGGATCGACGGATGGCGGTGGAGTATCCGGCCTTCGATGGTCTCGGACACCGCTGCCACCGCCAGCGAGAGGGCACGCGGGACCTTGATGCGGGCCCGGGGCAAGCCGGTGACGGCGGCCAGTTCCCCGAGCAGTTGCTCGAGCGTCAGGTTCTCGCCACCGAGGATGTAGCTGCGGCCGTTCCGGCCGCGTTCGAGCGCCAGCACCTGCCCCTCGGCCACGTCATCGACGTGGGCCACGTTGAGGATCGTATTGACGAAGCCAGGAACGCGGCCGTTCAGGTAGTCGAGGATGAGTTGGCCGGTCGGAGTCGGAGCGCGGTCTCCCGGCCCGACCGGAAAGGTCGGCAGAATGAGCGACACGGGGAGACCCTCGGCGGCAGCGCGCAAGACCTCGTGCTCGGCGACGTATTTGGACCGCTTGTAGGAGCCGTAAAGGTGGCGCACGTCTGGATAGGACCGCTCGTCAGCCGCCGTACTCCCGTCGGTCACGTTCTCGAGACCAAGCGTGCCGACGGTGCTCGTGTAGACGAGCCGCTCGACGGCGGCCTCGGAGGCGGCACCGAGCACGTTGCGGGTGCCCTCGACGTTGATGGCGTAGAACGCGGTCGGGTCGCGGGCCCAGAAGCGGTAGAGCGCGGCGACGTGGAAGACAGCACGGCACCCGCTGACGACTTGGCGCACATCGTCGGCGCGGCGCAGGTCCCCGACGACCTGTTTGACGTCGAGGCCTTCGAGGTTGGCGGCGTCCGCCCCAGGCTCGACCAGGGCCACGACCTCCTGGCCGCGCCCAAGGAGGTTGCGGGTGACGGCAGAGCCGATGAATCCGGTCGCACCCGTGACGAGGACGCGATCGCCCGATTCGAGCTTCACAGGCGCGACCGGTGCAGCGTGCCTTTGGCCATGGTCTTCCCGAACTCGAAGATCAGGCTCGATCCCTTCTCGGCACTGGCCAGAACGTCATCGAGCGCCTCGGTGAAGTGCTCGACCTCGTCGTCACCGGCGATCAACGGCGGCAAGAGCTTCACGATGTTCACGTTGTCGGCCGCCACCTGGGTGAGGATGCGGTGCCGGTGGAAGAGCGGCGTGACGATCATCTGGGAGAACAAAGCGGTGCGCAGGGCCTCGACCACGCGGTAGCGCCGCCGAAGGGCGGGCGTCGTCGGTTCGCCGAACACCAGTCCGATCATGAGGCCCATACCGCGCACCTCGTGAAGGAACTCGTACCGCTCGACCAGGGGGTCGAGCGCCTTTGTGAACGCCTTGCCCGTGCGCTGCACCCGGTCGAGGATGTCCTCGTCGTCGAAGGCGGCCAACGTGGCCAGCCCGGCCACCATGGCCAACTGGTTCTGGCTGAACGTCGACGAGTGCACAACGGCCCGGTCCATGGAGCTGAACACGGCATCGGACACCTCAGCCGAGCAGAGCATCGCCCCCACCGGGACGTAGCCCCCCGACAGGGCCTTGGACACCGTGACGACGTCCGGCGTGATGCCGAACTGCTCGTGGCAGAAGAACGTCCCGCTTCGGCCCATCCCGGCCTGGACTTCGTCAAGGACCATGAGAGCCTTGTGCTTGCGGCACAGCGCCTGCGCCTCGACCCAGAACTCGTCAGGCGCCAGGTTGACGCCCTTGCCCTGAATGGGCTCGATCACGAAGCCGGCGACATCGCCGCGACGCAACTCCCGAGCCAGCGCACTGATGTCCCCGAACGGGATCATGTCGGTTCCGGGGAGCAAGGGCCCGAACCCGCTGCGGAACTCACGGCCCCCGTTCAGTGAGAGCGCGCCGGTCGTCAGGCCGTGAAACGCGTGGTCGCAGTAGAGGATGCGCGTCCGCTTCGTCGCGGCGCGAACGAATTTGATCGCGCTCTCGATAGCTTCGGCGCCCGAGTTGGTGAAGTAGACCCGTTCGATGCCGGGATGTGACCGCTTGACCAGCTCCTCAGCCAGGACGCCAGGCAGGAGCGCACAGTCCATCTGCACGAGGTTGGGCAAGTCGGCGTCGAGCGCGTCGTGCAGGGCCTGGACTATGGCCGGGTGGCCACGGCCCAGCGCGAAGACCCCGAAGCCGGAGAGGAAGTCGAGGTACCGATCCCCGTTGTCGTCGATGAGGTAGCAGCCCTCGCCCTTCTCGAAGAAGCGCCCGAACTCGATGGTGCCGAGGACGCGGGGCAGCTGTGGGTTGATGTACTTCGAGTGGAGGCTGAAATTCTCGCCCTTGCGTTCCTCCAACACCTTCTTCAGCTCAAAGGGCATGCAGCGTGCTCACGATCGATCGGGGACGGGTGGGTCGAGGTTATCTGTGCGCACACCACCCCGGACGCCACGTGATCGTTCCTTCGTTCCCAGTGGGCCCCCGATTTACACCCGAGCAGTCGGATCACTTCCGTTTCATGCCAAGATCGGCGGCGACACGGCCGCCGGAGCGGCACCGGCAGCGACCAGGGGAGGGAGCGGCACGTGAAGGGAACCAACCCGAACATCGTGCTGGTCATGTCCGACCAGCATCGGGCGGACATGATGGGTTGCGCCGGCGATCCCAGCATGCAGACGCCGGCGCTCGACGGTCTCGCCGCCGAGGGAGTCCGCTTCTCCAGGGTGTCGTGCCAGGGCCCGCTGTGCATGCCGTCGCGGGCGTCGTTCATGACCGAGCGCTACGTCCGTGACCACGGCGTCTTCACCAATTGGGAGGAGATCGCGCCGGACAGCCCCACCTACGTCCGGGCGCTCCGAGAGGCCGGTTACCACACCGCGCTCTTGGGCAAGGCCCACCTCTACCTGGACGAGAACCTTCCCGTCGCGCACATGAACGAGATGGCGGGCCGGCTCGAGGCGCTCGGGTTCGCCGAGGTCTTCGAGACCGGCGACAAATTCATGCCGAAGATCCCGACGCGCTACAGCGACTACCTGGCCAGCGAGGGACTGCTCGACGCCTACAAGAAGCACATCGCCGACCGCAGCTATCAAGGTGAGAACGAGGACGGCCAGAACGCCACCAAGTGCGTGCCCATGTGGGACTCGACGCCGATGCCCCTGCCGCTCGAGGCGTACGTGGACACCTGGCACGGCGCGCAGGCGGTCCACTGGATCGAGGAGTACGAACGCCGGGCGCCCTTCTTCCTGTTCGTCGGGTTCCCCGGGCCGCATGATCCCTGGGACGCCCCGGCGGAGGCCGTGGCCCGATACGACGGGGTGGACATCTCCATGCCGGCCTCGACGACGCGTCCGGTCGTCGAGGGGACGGGCCGCTACGGAGGGCTGTTGCAGGGGTTCATGTGGGTTTCTGACTCCGAGACGATGACCGACGACGCCATCCGGGGGATGCGGCGGTCGTACGCGGCGGACATCTCGGTGATCGATCACGCGGTCGGTCGGATCGTCGACGCCCTGGCGCGGCGAGGGCTGCTCGACTCGACGTGGATCGTGTACACGAGCGACCACGGCGAGATGGCCGGGAGTCACGGGCTCATGTCGAAGTGCGTGCTCTACGAGCCGGCGGTGCGCGTCCCGCTGATCGTGCGGCCGCCGGGTGGGTGCGAGCCGCGGACCGTCGACTCGCTCATTGAGCAGCTGGACGTCCCGGCGACCGTGCGCGAGATCGCGGGCGCGCCCGAGGTGGCCGGGAGTGAAGGTCAGTCGCTCCTCGGCGTGGTTGGCGGCGGCGCCGCGCCGGCGCGGGACGTGGCCGTGAGCGAGAACTGGGGCTTCGCCGCCTTCGAGACCGAGCGGCACAAGCTGGTCGTCAACGAAGACGAGGGCACGCCGTGCCAGCTCTTCGACCTGGCCGAGGACCCGGCTGAGGACCACGACCTGTTGCGCGATCCGATGGCGGCGGGAGTCGTCGAAGAGATCATGGAGACGCACGTGCGGCCGTTCTTCCGGACGCCGGCGGCGCGGCCGCACCCGAGCCTCTTCACGAGCGCTCCCGCGACGTAGGGCGGGCCGGGCGAGCCGTCAGCCGGTCGGTGCCGACGGCTGGACGGAACCGTGCGCCACGTTGAAGGCCGTCAGGGCACCGTCCGGGTTGCTCGGCGACGACACCGTCTGGTTGTTCTGGATCATCACGCCGGCGTCCTTCTGATAGTTGAGCCCGGCGCTCGTGTAGAGGGGTGTGCCGCTCGTGACGATGCTCGTGAGCACGCCGGCGCTGTCGAAATCGCCCGTGCCGGCCGGCGCGTTGACGGTGTAGCTGGCGAGCGTGGTGACCCTACCGCCGACCTCGGGCGCCTCCATGATCCATTCGGCCGATGCGCCCGGCCCGTTGTACGCCTGGCTCGTCGAGAACGTCCAACCGAGCGTCGTGTCGGCAATCGTGATCTCCCAGACGTGCTGCGAGCCGCCGTTCTTGTGCCCGTGACCTCCGCCACCCGAAACGGTGGCCGTCTCGTAGATCGACGCCTTCATGTGGTCACCCGCCCCGACGCCGTAGGTGCTGGGCAGCGCCGTTTCGGCTGCCGGGAGGATTTCCCACCACGCGTTGTAGTGGGCTGCGCCGTTGTAGTAGTCCTCCTCCGTCCCCGTCTGGATGAGGCTGCTGTTGTTGAAGCCGTCGACGCCGATCCAGGCCGACGAATAGGTAGGCGAAGAGGACGCGGCGACGGCAGGAACGATCCATGTCGAGGTGACCCCGGTGAAGGTCCCGGTCTCGGCGTAGCCAGACCAGTTCGACGCCGACCAGGTGCTGTGGAGGCCGTTCCCGTTGCCCGGCCCGGGGATGCGGGGCGCATGCACGATCGCCGGCGCCGCGGTCGCCACCGTGCCGGCTCCCGCGGCCAGGGTCAGGGCCGCTCCGAGCAGGCCCGCGGCCGAGACCGCGCCGATGGAGCTCCGGAATCTCTTCATGTGTTCCCCTTCACCTCGCCAACGGCGTCCCTCGCCGGCCGCAACTCTAGGCGCCGCTGGGGGCTCGGTAACGGCAGGCGCAGGGAGCGGCTTTGCCCCCGCGGGCGGCTTCGTTGACCCCCGGGGGCGGCGGCTTCCCCCCCCCGTGGGGGGGCGGCGGGGCTCAACGGGGGAACGGGGCGTGGGCGGCTACTGGTAACGCGCCGCCGGCGTGCCCGGCGGGTTGAATACGCCGGGTTGGGCGTCAGGATTGGCCACCACGACTTCGCCCTCGAGGCCGTCGGGGTCGGTGAAGAACATCGAGAGGACCGGCCCGAAGTCGGTGACGAACTCGTCCGCCGCGCCCCCGTCGATCAGGCGGCGGCGGATCTCCTCGAAAGCCTCGAACGAGTCCGCCTGCAGCCCGACGTGGTCGAGTCTTCCCCGGCCGAACATGGGCGTCTGGCGGTCGGCCTCGGTATTCCCGTTGACCTGGAACAAGTTGATTTCGGAGTCCTCACCGATGCGGACGAAGGTGAGGACGCCCTCGTCGCCCATGCGCAGTTCGCCGAGGACCTCGGCCTCGAACATGTCGCGGTAGAAATCGACGAAGCGCCGGGTGTCCTTGGTCAGGATGGCCACGTGGTTCACTCCGTTCAGCAACACGGACTACCTCCTTCTGTCGCCGGCGCACGGCTTCTGTGGCGGCGAGCTTGCTAGCCCAAACCTAAGGGGTCGGGGCGCAGGACGCGCTCGATGGGGAGGGTGTGGCGGCGGCTGACTTCCTCACGCAGCCAGGAGCGCTGCGCCTCGAGGGCGGGGAGGCGCTCGGGCGGCACGCAGGCCGCCAGGTCGTCGAGGATCGCCGTGAGCTTGCGGGTCACCTGCGGCGAGCCCGCTCCGTAGAGCGCGGGCTCGGTGAAGGCGAGCTCGACCAGTCGGTCCCAGCCTGGCTGCGGCACGATCAGCCGCACCGAGCCGGCGTCGTCGACGTACCGCCCCGAAGGGTCGGGCCGCGTGGCCACCGCACGCAGGACTCCGTGCAGGCGGTCGAGCGCCTGCACCGCGGTGGTGGGGTCGTTGATCGCGGCCGACAGGGCGCGGATGCCGATGTCGACGAGCTGACGCAAGCCATAACTGGGGTCCTGGTACAGGGTGCGGACCGGTGAGCTGTGCAACGCGCCGAGGATCGTGGAGGAGCGTGGCGGCGTGCCGCCGAGCACCTCCATCAGTTCCGTTCCGCGGGGGACGAACGTGCCCACGGGAACGGTGAGGCGCAAGACACACTCGTGTTCGGCGGCCAGCCGGACGAGATGGTGGGCGTCGATGCCATCGAGCACGGCGTCGGCGTGCTCGAAGGCGATCCGACCGGTGACGGCCAGCCACTCGGGCTCTTCGGCGTCGCGGTACTCCGAGATCTCGGCGAACATGTTCCTCGCGGCGGGAATCGTCTCGTGAAAGAGGGCCTCGATGACGTAGGACACACGCATGGAACGCACGGTCGAGTGCACGAAGAACACGAACACGATGATCGACGCCATCACCAGCAGGTAGGCCAGGCCGACCGCTCCTTGCGCCACCGTGTGCGCCTTGGAACTCGTACCGACCCGAGACAGCAGGGTCAGCGAGTACACGAAGGTGGCGATGAAGGTTGACAGGGCCAGCTTGGTGACCGGCTTGCGGACGAACGTGCGGATCACTCGCGGCGAGTACTGCGTGCTCGCCATCTGAAGAGCGACCAGGGTGACGGAGAACACGACGCCGGTGAAGGTGAGCAGGGCCGTCGCGATCGTCGAGAGGAGGGTCCGGGCGTCGTCGAGGTCCGTGGGGAACAGGCCCTGATGGAAGGTGAAGGTGTGCACGTATCTGGCCGCCAGGTCGCCGCCTACCCAGGCGGCGATCGCCGCGAGCGCGGGCCAGAACCAGAGGGATTCGAGCCGCAGCTCGCGCAAGTGGGCCCGGCGTGCGCCACCGGGCGTTGGCAAACGCCCGCGCACGGTCGAGGTTGGCGGCGGCATCAGTCGCCGTGCACCGGATCCTCGTCGGCCTCCGAGCCCGCGGTGGCACGGAGCTGACGGAGGCCCACGATGGGATAGATGAGGACGGACAGCATGCCGGCGGCGATGAGGGCGGCCGCGTTCTGCGGCTTCATCTTGTGCTCGTCCACCCCGATGGTGGTGATCACGACGATCAGGGGGAGCCCGGTCGCCGACAGGATGGACAATGCCTTGGTTTGGGCGGCGGGGAGAACGCGCCGGAAGAAGGCAAAGGTCGGAAGTCCCCGGGTGACCAGAAACAGCAAGGTGAACAACGGGACGAGGAGGAGCACTTTCGGCCTGTGGATCAGCGCATGCAGATCGAAGTTGATCCCGCTCTCAATGAAGAAGATCGGGATGAGGAGTCCGAACCCGATGGCCTCGAGCTTGCTCGTGATCTGTTCCGTGTCGTCTCCTCGGATGAAGAGGCGCACCACGACGCCGGCCGCGAAGGCCCCGAGGAGCACGTCGAGGCTCAGCTTTATGGCGAGATACACGAGCAGGACGACCAGGGCGACCGAGATGCGTACGGGGAGCTGCGCCGAAGAGTTCAGGTGACGGCGGAGCAGGGCGACCAGCCGGGGTGGGTGCACCTGGGTGGCCAGCAACGCAGCCACCACGGCGACCACGACGAACACCACGAGGAGGATGATGGTGATGCGCGCGTCGCGGGCCGTCAGGAGCAGGGCGACCGCGAGGATCGGCCCGAACTCACCGATCGCACCGACCGAGAGCATGGTCGGCCCGAACGAGGTCTTCAGCACGCCGTCGTCGCGCAGCACCGGGAGAAGGGTGCCCAAGGCCGTCGAAGTCAGGCACAACCCGACCACCACGGTGTCGAGGACGAGCCCGGTCCAGTGCAGGACCGCGGCCACGCCCAGCGCGACCACCAGCGACCCGAGCCAGGACGCGGCGGCCCGGCTCATGTGCCCCTCACGCATCTTGCTCAGGTCGAGCTCCGTGCCGGCCAAGAACATGAGGTAGGTCAGGCCCAGGTCGGAAAGCGCCGTGACGACGCTGCTCTGTCTCGTGAGCGCCAGCACAGAGGGTCCGATGAGGATGCCGAGCACGATCAGGATGACGACTTCGGGGATGGGGACGAAACGGCGCGACGCGTCGGCCAGGATCGGGGCGAGCACGCCCGCAACGGCGATGAGCAGCAGCGTCGGGACGGCCTGGCTCGCAGTCACCCGTGCGCCCCTCGTCGTGATGCCGCCTGTCGTGGCACGCCCCAGCCACCTCCGGGCCCCAACGCTAGGCCTCGGGCCCCCATTTCGCCGTGATCCTTCACCTTGCAGCGGCGGTTGACGACCCCGGGGCGCTGCGAAAGCATGGCGCCTCTCTACGAGATGGGGGTCGGGCCTTGGTTCTTCAGTTGGCGATGCACACGCGGAACATCGGATGAGCGGGGCGTTCGTCAATCCGTCTTGGATGCCGCACTCGGTCAGCGAGGCGGCCAAGGCGGGCGAGGCGACCGCGGAGGATCTGGAATCCGGGCGCGCGTGGTCGCATCTCCTCGACGCCCTGGGCAAGGCGGCCGAAGTTGTCACCACGAACTCGTTGCCGCGCAACCCGGACGACCTGGCCGCCGGCTTTCGGCATCTGCTGGTCCTGATGTCACTGGCTGCCGACCAGGCCCTGCGCGCCGAACCCGACCCCGTACTCGCCGTTAGCCCCTCGGGGGTCGACAACGTCTACAAGTGGGGTATGGACTGCCCGGATTGCATCTATACGGGTGCACCTCTGCGCGGGGGCGAGACCTATCGGATCTGGGGCAATCGCGGCACGGCCCGCTACGTCGGGCTGCAGTCGATGGCGGGCATGGCCTCTTCGGCCAACGTCCTGCTCGACGAGCTCGACCTCGGACCCGGCGGGGAGGTGGAGCTGACTCTCTCGGCCGAGCGCCACGAAGGCAACTGGCTCCCGATTGCGGACAGCGCCACCATGCTCGTGGTGCGCCACTTCTTCTACGACTGGGACACCGAGGTGGCGTCGACGCTGTCGATCGAGCGGGTGGGTGGCGGCGGCGGTGCTGGTGGCGGGGGGCCGGCCGCCGACCCGAGGGAGGTCGTGGCCCGGCAGCTGATCGCAATGGGCGACTTCGTAGTCGCCAACCTCGAGTTCTTCTTGCAGTTCTCCCGGCCCGAGTCCCCCAACACCTTCCTTCCCCCGCTCGACGGCACGGCGATGGGGGCGGCCGCCGAGAACCGTCCGGTCATCGGATCCTTCCAACTCGAGCCGGACGAGGCGTTGGTCGTGGAGGTGACGCCGCCGTCGGGCCTGTACTGGAGCTACTCACTGGGGAACCCGTGGTGGGAGACGATCGACTACGCCCGGCATCAGAGCAGCCTGAACGGGCACCAGGCGGTCGGCGACGACGACGGGGCCCTGCGCGTCGTCATCGCGCACGAAGACCCCGGCGTCGCCAACTGGCTCGACACGGCCGGGCACAGTGCGGGGCCGGTGATCTTGCGCTGCGTGCGCACCGAGACTGCGCCGGTGCCGATGACGCGCGTCGTCCCATTCGCCGACCTGGCTTCAGCCGTGCCAGCGGGCACGCGCCGGGTCACCCCGCAGGAACGACGTGAGGTCATCGCTGCCCGGCGGCTCGCCGTGAGCAAGCGGTTCGCACGATGAGCCTGGACCCCGACTCGCTCGAAGCGGAGGCGCGCGCCTCGGCGGGACTCGACGACTTTGGCGACGGGTCGCACCGGGAGGGGCTCGAGCGCCTGACAGGGTCCATGAACACCGAGGGCGACCTGACGGACACGGGCGAAACCATGCTGCGGATGCGTCTGGCCGGCGCGCTGGCGTCACGGCTGCGGGTGGAGGACACCTACCGGGCCCATCCCGAGATCGACGACGAGCAGATCGACGGCCCGGTGTTCGTCATCGGCCTGCCGCGCACCGGGACGACGGCCCTCAGCCAACTCGTCGCCGCGGACCCGCAGATCCGTTCGCTGCGGCTGTGGGAATCGTCGGACCCCTGCCCGCCGCCCGAGTCCGCCACCGAGCACACCGATCCGCGCATTGCTCAGACCGAGGCCGGTCTGGCGATGATGAACGAAATGTTCCCCCTGATGGCGTCGATGCACCACGAGGAAGCCACGGGACCCACCGAGTGCCAGGACCTGCTCGGCATGAGCTTCCGCACCGTCCACTTCGACGGCTTCGCACGCGTCCCGTCGTATTTGGCCTGGGTGACCGAGTGCGACATGGATGCTACCTACCGCTACCACCGCCGGGTGCTGCGTCTGTTGCAGTGGCACTGCCCGCCCCGCCTGTGGCACCTCAAGACCCCGGTGCACATGTTCGCGTTGGACTCGCTCCTCGCGGCCTATCCCGACGCCAGGTTCCTCTGGAGCCATCGTGACCCGGCCAAGGTGCTGGGGTCGGTATGCAACCTGATCCACTACACGCGCAGCTGGGCCAGCGACCGCGACGATTCTCACGAGCTCGGCGCTGAGCAGCTGGGACGTTGGTCCGAGGCCATCACGAGGGCAATGGACTTCAGGAGCCGGGTCGGTGACGACCGCTTCGCCGACCTGGCCTGGACCGACCTCCAGGTGGATCCCGTCGGTTCACTCGCTTTGGCCTACGAGCACATCGGCCTCGAATTTCCAGATCGCTCGCGCCAGGCGGTGAATCGGTGGGCCGGCAGCCATCAGCCGGGGGCGCACGGGCAGCACTCCTACGACCTGGCGCAGTTCGGGCTCGAGCCGGAACAGGTGCAGCGGCGCTTCGCCCGCTATATGGACACGTACGACAGCGCGACGTAGGCCGGTCGCGCTCGCTTCGGGAGGTTGAAGGAGTGGATCTCGGGATCGCGGACGCAACGGCGGTCGTCACCGGAGGTAGCAAGGGGATGGGGCGCGCCGTGGCGGAGATCCTGGCCACCGACGGCGCCCGCGTCGCGGTCATGGCGCGGGGGCAAGGGGCGCTCGACGAGACGGTGTCGGCGCTGGGGGCGTTGGGCAGCCCGGACGCGGTCGGCCTGAGCGTCGACATGACCGATCCCGCCTCGATCGACGCCGGGTTCGGCCAGGTCCGGGAGCGCTGGGGCACGCTCAACATCCTCGTCCACACCATCGGGCCGGGCGCCGGCCGCTTCGAGGACCTCGACGACAGCGCGTGGGACGCCGCCTTCGGCCTGGGCACCATGTCGGCGGTGCGCAGCGTGCGCTCGGCGTTGCCGCTGTTGCGGGCGGCGGAGTGGGGACGCGTGGTCATGTTCTCGGCCCACTCGATCCAGCGCCAGAGCCCGATCCTCGTGGCCTACACCGCGTCCAAGGCCGCCGTGACGAGCATCGCCAAAAACCTGGCCAAGTCGCTCGCACCTGACGGCATCCTGGTGAACGCGGTCTGTCCCGGCTCGATCGTGACCGCGAGCTTCACCGAGAACCTGCGCAACATGTTCGCGGCCGAGGACCTCGACCCGGCCGACCCGTACGACGTGATGACCTGGATCGAGCGGACGTTCCACCAGCCAGCTGACCTGGGCCGGGCCGGCCTGCCGGACGAGGTCGCCTCGCTCGTGGCCTATCTCGCCTCGCGCCGCAACGGCTACGTCACCGGTGCCTGCGTGAACGCCGACGGCGGGTCCGACTTCGTCTGAGCGGGACGCGAGAATGACGGGCCGATCCCGGGAGGACCATTCGTGATTCGAGCCGTCATGTTCGACTTCGGAGGCGTGATCTCGTCGAGCCCTTTCGAGGCATTCGCCCACCTCGAGGTGGTGCGCGGGCTCCCACCCGACTTCATCCGGACCGTGAATGCCACCAACCCCGACACCAACGCGTGGGCAAGGCTCGAGCGCGGTGAGGTCGACCTGGAGACCTTCGGGTCGCAATGGTCCGACGAGGCTCGTGCCCTCGGTCACGAGCTCGACGGGCGCCTTGTCCTCGAACGGCTTGCGGGAGAGATCCGGCCGCAGATGGTGGCCGCCATACGTGTCTGCGGGACGAAATACAAGACGGCCTGTCTCACCAATAACTTCACCCGGGCAGAAGCCATCCTCTCGGAGGAAGTGGCTTCGGTCTACGCCCTCTTCGATGCCGTCCTCGAATCCCGCGTGCTCGGGGTGCGTAAGCCCGATCCCCGCTTCTACGAGCTGGCCTGCGAGACCCTCGGGGTGCGGCCTGACGAGTGCGTCTTCCTCGACGACCTCGGGGTGAACCTCAAGCCGGCGAGGGCGCTCGGGATGCACACCATAAAGGTGATCGATCCCGATGTCGCGCTGACCGAGCTCGAGGGGCTCCTGGGCCTTTCGCTGCACGGGTGATGCGGCTGCGGCGACCGCGATCGACCCCCACGCGGGCCCGGCGTGGTTTGCGGAGGCGGTTCGTCAGTGCTTGAGGACGAGCAGTTGCCAGGGGTCTGGAATCCCCTTGAGCTCGCGCATCCCCATGTCGTCAAAACTCAGACCCGAGCCGGCCGTCAGATCTTTCACGGTCCGTGTCACCACCACCTGACCGGCGTCTGCCTCCGACATGACCCGGGCGGCCAGATGCACGGCAATGCCCCCGATCTCGTCGCCCCGCAGTTCGATCTCGCCGACATGGACCCCCGCCCGCACCTCGACGCCGAGGACACCGACCTCGCCACACATCGCCTCCGCGCATCGGACGCCCCGGGCCGGGCCGTCGAACGTCGCCACCAATCCGTCGCCTGTTCGGTTCACCAGGCGCCCCCGGAACTGCGTCACCAACTGGCCGGTGACGCGATCGTGGGCGTCGAGGACCTCGCGCCAGCGATGGTCACCCATCTCGGCGAGCGTGAGGGTCGACGAGACCATGTCGGTCATCACGATCGTGGCGAGCACCCGCGACTCATCGACGACGCCGGACTTGGCGGCGCCGAGGTATGCCACTGCCGCATCGACGATTTGCGCGTCGGCCCAGAAGAGGCAGCCGGGCCCAGGCAGCTCGACCAGCTCGGCGGACGGCATGTGCTCCACCAGGTAGCGCCCGTGGCCGTTACCGAACGCGGGCGCCTTGTCGTGCACGAGGAGCAGCGTCGGTGCCTGCACGGACGCCAGGATGGCCCGCACGTCCACGACCGCGATCTGTTCCCAGGCCTGCACCATCCAGGACCGCTCGACGGCCAGGCGCTCGTAGCGGCCGTACCACAGCCGCAGATCTCTGTCCTCGAACCGATCCGGCTGCTGCGCCAGGGCGGACCCCTTCCCCCATCCCGAACGGATCCCTTCGATGACGGCCTGCAACTCCATCGCGTCGAGACCGTGGGGATATTCCGGCGACGACACGACGCGAGGGCAGGCGTCTTGCAGGACGAGGCGACCGCAACGCTCGGGATGGGTGGCGGCGAAGAGCACCGCCGTGGTGCCCCCGGCCGTCGAGGCGACCAGGTCGGCCCGCTCCGATTCGACCGCATCGAGCACGGCGAGGAGGTCCTCGGCCGACTGCTCAACCACGCCCTGAAAGTCCTCGCTCCCGAACACCCGGCCGTCGGAGGCGCCGTTCCCTCGCTTGTCGAACAGGATCAACCGTCCGATCGACGCCAGGCGCCGCAGAAACCGCTCGATCTCCGGAAGCTCCCACATCAGATCGATCGAATGGGCCCAGTCGGTCAGGAAGACCACGTCACGATCGCCACTTCCCACCACCTGGTAAGCCACCCGCGCGCCATCGGGGGTGAAGGCGAAGGAAGTGCGTGGTTGCCACACCGCCACGCAATAAGGGTAGCTAACTTGACTCGGCCAAGCGTCGACCGGCTGATTCCGGCTGATGGCAATGACATCGTCGGACGATCGCGGCCGCTCGAGGTCGAGGGATGAGCCCGACCGGCGCCCTCACGGGGTCGCCCCAGGTTGCGTCGCGATATGAGATTCTGTCGTCCATGGCCGACAAGACGGTGGTCTCACGCACTCTCTCAGTCTCACCCGACCTCGTGTACGGCGCCATCTCCGACGTCACCCGTATGGGCGAGTGGTCCGAGGAGTGCTTCGCCTGCGAATGGCACGAGGGCTTCGACGGTCCCGTCGTCGGCGCAACCTTTGACGGCCACAACCGCAACGGGGACCTGACCTGGACGACCCAAGGCAAGGTCATCGAGGCTGATCCCGGTCGGGCCTTCAGCTTCGAGTGCTCGATGATGGAGTTCCACTATTCGACCTGGGGTTACGTCATGGAGCCGATCGACTCCGGCTGCCGGATCACCGAGTGGAGCGAGGACCTGCGGCCAGAGTCGGCCATGGAGTTCAGCAGGCAGGTCTCAGGGGTCGACGACCGCGGCGAGCGCAATCGTCAAACGATGAGCCGGACCCTCGAGCGCCTCGCAGACACGCTCGAGACGGCACCGTAGGACGGGAGTTTCGGCCCGGGACCGCCTCTATCGAGCACTCGTTGCGGCCGGCATGACGACATCGGTGACGGTCCGGAAGTAGGGCCATGCGATCTCGGGAGGCACCCCTCCGGCCAGTGGCTGGAGCGAAAGGGGCATGCCCGACCCGACCATTGCCACCGCCTCGTCGACCGTCACGATGCGGTGGGTGCGGTCTTCCTTCCGAAGCTCCTCGACCGTCGTTGCGGTGGAGATGCTCGCCGTGTGCGTGTTGCCCACGTTGAGGCTGGCGTAACTGGTCACGTCGTGGAGCAGGTGATGGCCGAGTTCATCCCACGCGCCATCGACGTCGTCGGTTACGAAGACCGTCGTCGCCATGTCGATGGGTGGGATCATGCAGAAACCTGGCTCATGTCCATTGGCGCGCGCCGCTTCTTCGTAGACCTGAGCGAGTGACGGGTCACCGCCCTGAGCGATGAAGTCCACCCCGTTCCGGCCGGCTCGGGTCGCCGCGGCAACGCTGCCTCCACCCCAGGCGACGGACGGGCCGCCGGGCGTCAGCGGGTGCGGGGTCACGTGGATCCTCCGACCCTCGTGCGCGAAGGGCTCTCCGCTCTTTGCCTTGAGAAGCAAGGCCAGGGCTTCGTCCGCAATCCGTCCCCGTCGATGGAAATCGACCCCGTGTTGCTCGTATTCCTGGGGGACGTAGCCGATGGCGGCGACGTAGTTCACCCGGCCACGGCTGATGATGTCGAGGACCGCCATGTCCTCGGCCAGGCGGATCGGTTGGTAGAGCGGGAGCACGACCACCGCCACCGTGATGGGCAACGTCGTCGTGCGGGCCGCGAGCGCGGTCGCCAGGATCAGCGGAGAGGGAAGGTACCCGTCGCTCATCGCATGGTGCTCACACACCACGGCCGCCAAGGCCCCTCGACTCTCGCCCCAGGCAGCCATTTCGATGGCTGCGGCATACAGATCGGGGGCCGAACCCCCCGAAGCCGGTGCTCGCATGTCGAATCGCATCAAGAACATCCGGTGCTCCTTTCGGGGCGAGGCGGCGGGCCTTTCGGCAAGGGCCGACCGACCGATCCCGTGACGGCTCGGTCTTCGTTGCTCACCTATCCTCACTCCTATCTTGACGGATTGCCGCTGCCACAAGAGGTGACGATAGGGGGTTCGAAGTGGCCAAGCTGATCTACTCGGCCATCACATCGCTGGACGGATGTGTCGAGGACAAAAGGGGCAACTTCGACTGGGGCGCCCCCAATGAGGAGGTCCACGCGTTCATCAACGAGCTCGAACGGCCGATCGGCACCAACCTCTATGGGCGCCGGATGTACGAGACGCTGGTGTATTGGGAGACCGCCGGTACCAGCGACGAGGATTTCGCAGTATCGAGGGATTTCGCGTTGCTTTGGCGAGCGGCCGAGAAGATCGTCTACTCGCGGACGCTCTCGTCGGTTTCCAGCGATCGCACACGGATTGAGCACGACTTCGAACCTGACGCCATCCGGAGGCTCAAGGAGTCATCGACCGCCGACATCACCGTCGGAGGCGCCGAGCTCGCTGGCGTCGCGATCGCCGCAGGCCTGGTCGACGAGGTCCACTTGTTCATCTGTCCCGTCGTCGTCGGCGGAGGAAAACGCGCCTTGCCCGACGACGTGCATCTCGAGCTCGAGCTGTTGGACGAGCACCGTTTCGGTGGCGGAGTCGTACGCCTCCACTACGGCGTGCGTGGGCAACCCGGCAACGGACCTACGTAGGGTGGCGACATGAAGCCGTCCTCCTCCCGATGGTCGTTCGCCTCTGAGGATTCCGTGCTCTCGATCGCCTCGAAGGGGTCGATCCTCTCCATCGGGTCCGTCGGCTCGGCGCTCTCGGTCGGATCCGTCGGTTCTTTCCTTTCCGCCTTCTCGATCGGATCTTCCGCGTCCGTGCTCAGCCTTCTCTCGTCGCGTTCGCGTTGGTCGGTGCTGTCGCATCGCGGCCTGAGGACCGTCCTCAATGGGTCGGTCGGCTCAGCGCGCACGCCGCAGCTTCAGTTGGTCGCGCGCAAGGGCTCACCCACACCCTGATCCGAATCACGAGGATCGGTCGGAGCTGCCCCGTCATCGTTTGGGCGCATGACCGCGGCGCGAGTGGTGGGCGGCGATCATCTCCCGGCCGAAATATTGGCCGCCTCGGAAGCCTCCATTCGCGCGGCGACGCCGCTGCCAATGAAGGGGACGACCAGAAAGAGGAGCCAGGCGTACCTGGCCAAGCTGGTGTCGGTCCAGGCCAGGACGAGGGAGATCGAGACCACCCCGACGGTCAGTAAGGCTCTGATCCGCCCCACCAGCTCTTCATAACGGGAGTATCGCTCGCCGGCGATGAGTTCGTGGCGGGCGGCGTAGATGCGGATCCACTGGGTCGAGAGGCTGAGCGCCATCAGATTGATCCCGAAGAAGGTGACGGCGAGCGAGTTGTCGCTGTAACGACCCATGAGATCGGAGGTGAAGGGCATGAGGGTCAACGCGAGCAGGAAGGCGAAGTTGCGCCATGCCAGTCCTTCGCTGTGGCCCCGCATCGTCCGCAGGATCCGGTGGTGGACCAGCCAGAACTGGGCGATGACCACGAACGACACGAGATAGCTCGTCAGCTCCGAGCCGTCGCCATCCACGCTCAGCGCATGCCAGAGCGCCGACGCCGAATTCAGGTCGTGTTTGAGCAAGCTGTTCACCGGGATCTGCAGTTGCAGGACGAGCAGCGTCAGCGCGATCGCGACGACGCCGTCGGTCAGAGCGAGGAGCCGATCGATACCAGGCATGTTCTCTTCGTCGCTCACACGTTCAGCGATTGCCATCGGTTGAGAGCTTGGCAGACGATGCCTCGCGAAACGTGGAACCAAGGGGCTCGAGCCCCGGGCCAGTGGCAGGGTTTCTCGGTCAGCCGCGCGTGCGGTAGTCCCCAAATGCGCCGTCTCGCTCGTTGAGCGTCGCCGTCAAACCCTGCTCCTGCGATTTGCGCACGAATTCGTGCAGGATCTTTTGCTCTCCTACGAACATCCCGGCCGGCACACCGAGGAATACGTCCGGATCCTGGCTCCCCTGCTCCAACGCAAGCGCGTCGCGTTCTCGGGTGAGGAGTTTCGGGTCAATGCGGGTACGATCACAGGCGCAGCCGAGACAGGTATTCAGCTCTTGATTTCTGCTCTCGCACCGGTCGACCGATGCCGCGCACCGTCGCCGGACTTCCCGTGCTCGTGCACGACGATGACGACGAAGCGAGAATCGCTGCGGCCGAGCAGTTCTCGGTCTACGCCACCCTCTCCAACTACATGCGTCTGCTCGAACGAGGTGGCGTGAGGAGCCCGGCCGACGCCGCGATCGTAGGAAACGAGGCCAGCGTGACCAACCAGCTCACCGCGCTGTTCGACGCGGGGGCGAGGGACGTGTGGGCGGCTCCGTTCCCCGTTGGATCAGACAAATCCGCTTCACGCTCTCGAACCCGCGCCCTGCTGAAGGAGCTGGCCCACGAGCAAAGCCTCGATCCGCGCTTCTTCACACGAGCTCAACGAGCGCTGTGCTC
>DASZLL010000007.1:0-18304 GCA_035552395.1 Acidimicrobiales bacterium | reverse complement strand
CTCTCGGAGGGCTTGTGACAGACGGATCAGCGACGTAGCGGCATGAGGAGATCGACGTGATTGGACTGCTTCGAGGGCCCGTGGTGCTGCGTACTGCGGAGTGCGAGGTGATCATCGACGTGGCGGGCGTGGGGTACCGCGTGAGCGTCACCCCCTCGACGGCGGCGTCGCTGATGGCCGCCGGCCGGGGATCCGACGCGATGCTGCACGTGCACACCCACGTACGGGAGGACGCGATCGTCCTCTATGGCTTCCCGCACGACGACGAACGTCGGTGCTTCGAGGTGCTGTTGGGGTCGCACGGGGTCGGCCCGGCGCTCGCGCTCGCCATCATGGCGATGCTCTCGCCGGCCGCGTTGTCGACCGCAGTGTTGGAGGACGATCTCGACACGCTCTGCACCGTGCCCGGTGTAGGCCGCAAGACGGCTGCCCGCTTGTTGATCGAGCTGAAGAGCCGTCTCGACCTGCCCGATCTCTCGCTGGACCCCGCCGCCAACGGCCGGGTCGGTGGCGACCCGGCGCTGCGCGCCAGCCGGACCTCCCGGGGCGAGGCGCGGGCGGCCCTCAGCGAGCTCGGCTACGCCCCCGACGAGATCCGCGGCGCGCTCGACGGCCTACGCGACGATGTCGGGGTGGAAGAGATGCTCCGCTTGGCGCTGCGCGAGCTGGCCTCGCGGTGACCCCGAGGGCTCGTCGGGAGGTCCTGGCCGTCGCCGCTGACGAGGATCCGGAGGTCGTGGATTCGTCAGGCGACCGTGCCGACGACCTCGAGGAGGGAGGCAGCGCCCGAGTGGTGGACCCCATCGCGTCCTCGCCCGACGAGGAGCTCGAAGAGGTCGGCTTGCGGCCGCGCACACTGCCCGAATTCATCGGCCAGGCCGAGCTGGTCGAGCACCTCAGCATCGTCCTCCAAGCAGCCCGGCAGCGCCACCAGCCCGTCGACCACCTCCTCTTCGCAGGCCCACCAGGCCTGGGGAAGACGTCGCTGGCCGGGATCGTCGCCGCCGAAATGGGCGCCGGGTTCCGCATCACGTCCGGCCCCGTCTTGACCCGAGCCGGCGATCTCGCCGCGTTGCTGACCGACCTGCAGGACGGTGACGTGCTCTTCATCGACGAGATTCATCGGCTGCACCACTCCGTCGAAGAGATGCTCTACTCGGCGATGGAGGACGGTCGCCTCGACATCCTGATCGGCAAGGGCCCGACCGCCCGCTCGATCCGTCTCGACCTGCCCCGGTTCACCCTGGTCGGCGCGACGACCCGGACTGGTCTCGTCTCAGGCCCCCTGCGCGATCGATTCGGCTTCGTCGGCCGCCTCGACCTTTACGACCCAGCCGATCTGCGCGCCATCGTGGAGCGGTCAGCACGGATTTTGAAGGTCAAGATCGACTCCGAGGGTGCCGTCCGCATTTCCGAACGCTCCCGGGGGACGCCGCGCGTGGCGAACCGCCTGCTGCGACGGGTGCGGGACTTCGCGGAGGTTCGGGGCGACGGCTACATCGACGGGGCCACGGCCAACGAGGGCCTCGAGCTCTTCGGGGTGGATTCGTTGGGCCTCGACAAGGTCGACCGCGCCATTCTCTTCACCCTCTGCAACCGCTTCGGCGGCCAGCCGGTGGGGTTGACCACCCTGGCGCAATGCGTCGGCGAAGAGCCCGACACCATTGAGGACGCGTACGAGCCGTACCTCGTCCAAAGCGGTCTCATTCAGCGCACGGCGCGTGGGCGCGTCGCGACCAAGAGCGCGTGGGCCCACTTGGGTCACGCCGTGCCGTCGACCGCTCCGGACGCAATGAATACGCCGCCGCTCTTCTGACGCACACCACCGCGCCGCCACGCCGTGCACGCGCCGCCGCGAGTTCCGTGCATTTTCTGCGCACGCCGCACTCCCGTGCGCTATTTTTCACGTTGCACAACAAGACGGGAAGCGAGGTGACCCGATGGCAGGAGAGATGACCTATCCGACGCTGACCGCGCGCGCCACCGCGGACCTGCTGCCCGGTTTTTGTGCCCTCGGAGGGCGGTCCCGCGACGTCGGGCCCGACCTCTGCCCTACTGGCCACTGACGCCGGCCAGCCAACTTCCAGGGGGCTGAAGGCCCAGGCGGACCCCGGCGCAGCTGCAACCGCAGCCCGCCGCATCCGGTTGCGGAACCTTTTTTCTCGGGCCTAGCCCTCTCGGCGCACCCCACGGTGCGCCCCCGATCTATTCATTTCACGCTCCCACCTGGAGATTTCCATGGGTGAACCCACCCTCTTCCCAAATGCATCAACGAAGGCCACCCTGGCCTACTGCTGGCGCCAGATGCGGCCCGACCGCGCCCAGTACACGGTCGCCGCCTCGGCCATCGTCCTCGGCACGCTGGCCAACGCGGTCGCCGCCCCGTTGATCTTCGCGTCGCTCCTCGGCCGTATCGCCAACCTCGGCGCCCACGGGCCGAGCGTCTCGTCCTTCGCGCCGCTCATCGTCGCCTACGCCGTCGTCTTGGTGGCGGCCACCGTGTGCGGTCGGATCGGAGGCTGGATGAACTGGGGCGCCACCCTCCGGTCATTCGGCCGCGCCATCACGAACGGCTACGACCACCTCATCGGGCTGAGCCATAGCTGGCACACCGACCGGCCCTCGGGCGAGGTCATCGCGACGCTCGAGACCTCGACGTGGGCGTTCGTGGAGCTGATCGACGCCATGGTCTGGGGCATCCTGCGCATCAGCGTGACGACGCTCGGCGCCGTCGTGGTCCTCGGGATCGTCGCCTGGCCCGTGGCCCTGGTCATGGCCGGCCTCATTGCGAGCTTTGCGTTCGTCCTGAAGCGGCGCATGGCGCGAGTCATTGCAGCGGAGACGCAATTTTCCGACGCGCACTCCCGCGCCACCGGTGTCATCGCGGACACGATCATGAACCTCACCACGGTCCGATCACAGGCCGCGGAGGAGCGCGAGAAGGGCCACGTCGGCAACCTGGTGGGCGACTCGCTCACCGCCGACTTCAGGGCTCGCCGCGTCTTCACGGCGACGCGGTTGCAGATGGAGTCGGCCATGGCGTTCTTCAATTGGGCCTCGGTCGCCGTCGGCGTCGTACTTGCGCTGCACCATGTGGCCGCCGCGGGCGTCGTCTATCTGATCCTGTTCTACGCCACCTTTGTCGGAACCAGCCTCGAAGAGTCGTTCGAGTTCATGCGGTTGATCTCGCGCGCCATCGGCCGCTGCGCCAAGTTCGCCGGCATTGCGGCCACGCTGCCCGACATCGTGGACGTGGCCCACGCCCCGGACCTGGACGCCAAGCGAGGCCGGGTGGAGTTCCGCGACCTCCACTTCGCCTACCGCGACGGCGCGCCGCTGTTCGAGGGCCTGGACCTGTGCATCAGGCCCGGCGAGCACGTCGGGTTGGTCGGTCCTTCCGGATCGGGCAAGACGACGCTCACGAAGCTCATGCTGCGCTTCGCCGACCGCGACGCCGGCACCATCGAAATCGATGGACAGGACATCGCCCAGGTCACGCAGCGGTCGCTGCGCCGCCACATCGCCTACGTGCCCCAGGATCCCCAGATGCTCCACCGGACCATCGCTGAGAACATCTGCTACGGACAGGACTCGGGCGCCGCGGTCGACATGGATCTGGTGCGTTCGGTCGGCCGCGCCGCCTACGTCGACGAGTTCGTGGAGAGGCTGCCCGCCGGTTACGAGACGGTCGTGGGGGAGCGGGGGATGAAGCTCTCCGGCGGACAGCGCCAGCGCGTCGCCATCGCGCAGGCCATGGCGAAGGGCGCCCGGGTCCTGGTCCTCGACGAGGCCACGTCGGCGCTCGACTCGGAATCCGAGTCGCTCGTCCAAGAGGCGCTGTGGAACCTGATGGAAGGCACCACCGCGCTGGTCGTCGCCCACCGGCTGGCCACGATCGCCCGGCTGGACCGCATCGTGGTCCTCGACCAGGGCCGCATCGTCGAGCAGGGCACCCACGCCGAGCTCCTTGGGGCCGGCCACTCGGGTGTCTACAGCCGGCTGTGGGCCCACCAATCGGGCGGCTTCCTCGCCGCCTGATGAAGCCAAACCGACGCCGGGGTGTCGGGGCGCAGTGCCGCGCCTCGCGCCTCGCGCGTCGCGCCGACGGGACTAGGCCGAACGCGACGACGCCGCCGTCGTGCGCAGCGGCAAGAACACACGAAACGTCGTCGACCACCCCGGCGTGTCCACGATGTCGACGAACCCCTCATGGGCCTCCGCCACCGACTTGGCGATCGCCAAACCCAACCCCGTCCCCGGCACGCCCATCTCGGTCGACGACGCCAACCGGTAGAAGCGCTCGAACAGCTGGTCGCGCTCGCCCTCGGGAATGCCCGGCCCTTCGTCGAGCACCTGCACCCGCGCGTACGTTTCGACGCTGTCGACGATCACGTGCACCCGACCCCCGCGGTGCGAGAACTTGATCGCGTTCGACAGCAGGTTCCCGAGGAGCTGGTGCAGCCGGGTCGGATCCCCGAAGATCGGCACCTCCTCGCCGGGCTCAATCGACAGCACGATCCCCCCCACGGTCGCCGACGTCATGATGGCGTGTACCGCCTCGCCGGCCAGCTGGTTGAGGTCGAGCTCGGTGAACGCAACCCGCAACCCGCGCCCGGCGCCCGGATCGGCCAACAAGTCCTCGGCCACGCGATGGAGCTGTTCTGCGTTGCGGTCGATCGTCTGCAACATGCGCATCTGGCTCTCCGTCAGCTCGGCCGACGCGTCGAGCAGCAACTCGATAAACCCACGGATCGACGTGATCGGCGTGCGCAGCTCGTGCGACACGGTGGCCACGACGTCGTCCTTCATCTGCGTCAACTCGCGCAGCCGGTGGTTCTGCTCAATGAGCGACTGCGTCACTTCCTTCTGAATGGCGAAGAGTCGCTCGCGGTCGGCCGCCAGTTCCTCCCGTTCGGTCACGTCGATCGCCACGACGACGTAGCCGCCGTTGGTTGACGACGACGTCGTCTCGCCGGACTCGGCGCGGTCGGACACGCCGGCCGCCCCGGCCGCCCCGTGAGCCGCAGCCATCGGGCCGAATTCGTCCTGCTCGTCCTCAACCGTCAGATCCGGTGTGGGCCCGGGCAGGGCACGCACCCGCACGACACAGCGGCGCTGTTGGCCGTCCTTGCGGGTGGCCGTCCAGGGCACCTCGGCCGCCGTCTCGGCGTCGACCGGTTCGAGGGTCGTCCGCATGGCGTCGATGGTCTGGCGCCGCTCATCGATCTGCGCCGGGTCGATGAAGTCGGCGATCGAGCGCACACCAACGACCTCGGCTGCCAAGTAGCCCAGCATCTGTTCCGCGCCGGCCGAGAAGAAGGTGACCGTTCCCGCCGGGTCGACGCCCATGATGGCGCTGCCGGTCGCCGCGCGCAGCAGTGTCTCGAGGCGATCGCGCGCGTAGTCGGCCTCGCGGGTGTTGCGCCGCGCGATACGCGACTGTTCGGCCAGGTCACTGAGGACGGCGCGGTCGCGCGAGACGACGGTGTAGACGGTCGAGGCCACGAGCGTCGTCACCGTCGCCATGACGGCCACCTGTCGCCACTCGAGGGTCGGGTAGTTGGGTGGGCCGACGATCAACAGCGGGACGAGCAGCGCCAGATCGAGACAGAAAAGCCCCGCGAGCAGGTGGAGGCGCCGCCCGTACAGCGAAAGCCACACGATGGGAAGCAGATAGACGACGACCAGCCCGGAGTTCGATCCGCCCTGCGCGTCTCGAATGATGGCGATGACGGCGATGTAGCCGATCGGGATGATCAGCCAGGCCCACTCGGGCAGGCGCTCCCACGGGATGAGGAACGCCGCCGCCACCAGCGCGAAGAAGAGGACGCCGGCGATGGAGATCTCCCGGCGCGCCGCGTGGGGGAAGGGAATGACGGCGATGAGCACCGTCCCGACCGCCACCAGTGCAAAGACGGGCAGGCGCACGCGCATCGATCCCGAGAAGCCGATAGGTAGCGCTGTTCCGGGCATCTGCGCTTCGCGACGCCCCGGAAAGTCCAGACGGGTTCGGAGTTGCTCGCTCACCGCGCCTTAGATCGATAGCGGTAGCCGAACCCCCGAACCGTTTCGATCGGCGTGTCGTCACCGTCGTCCCAGCCGAGCTTGCGACGGAGACGGAGCACGGCGTACTTGACCCGTGAGGGTGCGAGCCCACTGGGGTCGTCCCAGGCCAGCTCGATCAGCTGGTCGGAGGAAAGGACCTGACCTTGGTGGCGGGCCAGCGTCGCGAGAAGCCGGTATTCGGTCGGCGTCAAGACAATCGCGGTGCCGTCGATCGTGACTTCTTGGTGCGCAAAGTCGACGTGCAATGTGCCGTCGTCAAAAGTGGTCACGGGGTCACTGCGAGACACTTGGCGGCGGCTGATGGCCTGGAGCCGGGCTAGCAGCTCCACCCGGCTGAAGGGCTTGGTGAGGTAGTCGTCGGCCCCGGCGTTCAGCCCCCGAACCTTGTCCCGCTCCGTTCCGAGCGCGGTGAGCATGAGAACGGGGATGTCACTCATGTCGCGGATCCGCTCCAGCACCTGCCAGCCGTCGAGGTCGGGCAAGCCGACGTCAAGGATGACGATGTCGGGGTGGTTCTGGTGAAACTGGCGTACCCCGTCGCGACCTTCGGCGGCCTCGGCGACCCTGAATCCCTCCCGCTCCAGCAAGGTTCGCAGGAGTTGGCGAATGTCGGCCTCGTCCTCGATGACCAGCACGGAGATGTGGCCGTCTCGCATCAGAGCGCAACTGTACTGGGGAAACAGGCAATCGGAGTGAAAAAAGGACACCGAGTCGGTTCGCGAAGCTCCTGGTGAATCGCGGATTTGTGACTTCGTTTGGCAAAGCCAGGACCTTCGAACCCCGGAGCGGTCCGGCCCACGTCGCCGCTCACCCGACTGCCCTCGTCGGGCAAGTCAGCTCGCCCAGACCGCGCCCTGGGCCTGGCGTCGACGCGGCCGAGTGGGTGGCGCGAAAGGTGCGCCGGCCTGGGTCATCGGCTCCCCCCGGATCTCTCCGACCGACGACAACGCTAGGCCGGCGCACCTTTTCGCTGCGCCTTCCCCCTTGGTGTTCCCCCGGGTAAGAATCCGTTCCCCTTCTCCGGACTCTCACCCTGGTCGTCCCCCTCCGACCGACCATCACCATGGGGTGTTGTACTGATGGGGGGTACTCTGCACAACCGCCGTCGCAACCAGGGGCACTTTGGGTTGCAATTCGGTTGCCTCCGCCGGAATCTCGCGCCTAATTCCGCCATATGTGGTCCGGTCGGCCGTTACCCCCGCCGGGAGGCGACTGCGCGCCATCGGTTTGGGCGGTAGATGCCGATGTGCTCGACGGGGCGGTCAGCGGGGAAGAGGCGGGAGCGCTGCGTGTCGCCCTCCCGCCGCGGGCGGATTTCCGCCCGAGTCGCAATCCCCAAACCCGACTCCGACCTGGCCGTTGGCCCGGGCTCCACGCAACGGATGACCGCTGCCGCCCAATGATTCCGCGCCCCGAACGCGCCAGGGAGGCGGTGAAGGCACGCACTAGGGTGGCGCTTCGCAACTAATCGGTCCAAGGATCCCCATGACACCATCCCTGGCGCTGGCCCATTTCGGCTTCGCCGCAACTAAATCATCGAGCACCAATCCCCTCATCACGCTCCTCCCGCTGTTGGCGATCGGGGTGCTCGGCTATTTCTTCTTCATCCGACCACAGCAGCGCAAGGCGCAGGCGGCCCGCCAGACTCAGGGTTCGGGCTTCGACGTCGGAGACGAGGTGCAGACGGTGGGCGGCGTGATCGGTACCGTGCTCGAAGTCCACGGTGATCGCTACACCCTCTTGACCGGCGCGCTGGGAGACGACGGCAACCTCGACGGACCCCAGCCCACCCGCATCGTGTTCGTTCGCCAAGCCATCGCCAAGAAGATCGAGCGCGTCGAGGACATCCAGGTCGATGACCAGGCCGACGAAACGGTGCAGGACATCAAGGGCGCGTCGAGCACCAACGGGAGCGGCAGCGCCGGTGCTGGCGAGGACATCGACGACGTCGGTGGCGACGGCACAGCGAGCAGTGGCGAGCACAGCGGGGAGGCTGAAGAGGCGTGAGCCCGAAGTCCGGGGGCCGGGCTCAGCAGCGCCAGCGGCGGGCGCTGCTTATAAGCGTCGTGATCGTGGTCGCGCTCTCGCTGGGCTCCTTTGCCGCGGTCTTCGCGGCGAAGTGGTCCCCGCGTCTCGGGCTTGACCTGGCCGGAGGTGTTTCGGTCGTCTACACGGCGCAGGGAAAAAACGTCTCGCCGTCTGATCTCAACGAGACGGTCGACATCTTGAACCTCCGGGTCAATGGTCTCGGGGTGTCGGGTGCCGAGGTGCAGACGACGGGGACCAATCAGATCTCGGTGTCGATCCCTGGCGTGACGGACGCGCAGCAGGTGCTCAACCAGATCGGCCAGACGGCGCGCATGTACTTCCGGCCCGTTCTCTGCTTCGCCTATCCCCAGCAGGCTCCCAAGGGGACAAAGGCAAAGGCGCTCCCAACAGGCGTCGGCGCGGTGCCGGCCTGCCAGACCCAAGCAGACCTGACCGCCTCCAACCTGAACGTGCAGGCCAGCCCCAACACCGCAGCCGGCTACACGTCGAACAACGTGCCGCCGGACCCCCAGTACGTGAGCCAGCCCTCCACGGGCACGGACAAGCCGAACTACGCCAACAGCACGGTGCTCCTCCCGGGCATCGGCGCCGCGTGCTTCAATGCGGGCTACCGGTGCGTGCTCGGACCATCGGAGATGACCGGACGCTCCATCGGCAGTGCCAGCGCCCAGCAGAACCAAACGGGGGCGTGGGTCGTCAACTACACGCTGGCCGGATCGGCCAACTCGGCACTCTGGGACAAGGTTGCCCAGGAGAACTTCCACCAGTTGCTGGGGATCGAACTGGACGGAAAGGTGTACTCCGCGCCGATCATCCAGCCCACCCAGAGCGGCTTTACGTCCTTCCAGGGACAAGGTGAGATCTCCGGCAACCTGACCCAGTCCGACGCCAACAACCTGGCCCAGGCCATGAACTTCGGCGCCTTGCCCGTGATCCTGAAGGCGGCGACCTCCGAGACGGTGTCGGCCACCCTTGGTCATTCCGCGCTGGTGGCCGGCCTGGGCGCGGGGATCGCCGGCCTCGCCCTCGTCTTGCTCTACGTGCTCTTGTACTACCGAGGGCTCGGCCTCGTCGTGATCTCGGGCCTGGTGCTGACGGCTGCGCTGCTATGGGCGATCATCTCGGCCCTGGGGCACACCTCGGTCGCCCCGAGCTTCGACTTGGCCGGTATTACCGGTCTCATCGTGTCCATCGGCATCACGGTGGACTCCTACATCGTCTACTTCGAACGATTAAAAGACGAGACCAGAGCCGGGCGCTCGGTGCGCACCTCGGTCGACCGCGGCTTTAAGAGCGCGTGGCGCACGGTGTGGGCGGCCGACTTCGTGTCGCTGTTGGCTGCCCTCGTCCTCTATTTCGTCGCTGTCGGCAACGTGAAGGGCTTCGCGTTCTTCCTCGGCCTGTCGACGATCATGGACATGGCGATCACCTGGTTCTACACGCGGCCACTGGTCATCCTCTTGGGCCAGAGCCCACGCCTCCAGGGCTCGGGCGCCTTCAGCATCGCGACCGGCCTGGGCGCCGGGCCGCAGACGCCGGGCCCCGGTGGGTCCAGCGGCGTGGTCCCTGTGGGTGCCGGCGGGGGAGGTGGCTCGTGAGCGACGACAAGTCCCGCCCCTCTGACGACGACAGCGCTCTCGATGAGGTGAGTGACGAGGACGTCGAGGCCCTCGAGGAGGACGTCGACACCGAGGACCTCGACGAGGACGAGCTGATCTCCCTCGACGACGCGGCTCGAGCAATGTTGGCCAGGCCGCGACGTGGCCACGGCCCGATCGCACGCCTGTACCGCGGTGAGACGCGCTTCGACTTCGTCGGGAAGCGCCGCATCTGGTTCGCCCTGTCGACGATCATCATCCTGCTCGGGATCGTCTCGATCATCCTGCGCGGCGGTTTGAACTTGGGCATTGAGTTCAAGGGGGGCACCGAGTGGACCATCGCGGCGCCAGGCGTCACCGCGACCGAGGCCAGCGACGCCATCAAGGGCACGGGCGTGGTCGACCCCACCGTCGAGTTGCTCGGCTCGGGGAGCAAGCAGACGCTCACGGTGCAGTCGGACCTCAACAAGCTGTCGCAGGCCAACCAGGACAAGGTCAGCAAGAACGTCTCGAATGCGATGCTCCAGCTGACCCGCTCGCACGCGCCAAGGACGTCGTCGTCGGCAACCACCACGACGGCGAAGTCCACCACCTCGACCACCAAGGCGGGGTCCTCGTCCACGGCGACCACCACTGCGACGACCGCGCCGGCCAGTACGGCGAACACGCCGCCGGCCGACAAGATCAGCATCACCACAGTGGGACCGACCTGGGGCTCATCGATCACCAACGACGCCATCAAGGCGCTGATCATCTTCTTCATCGTGGTCGCCATCTACATCAGCATCCGCTTCGAGCCGAAGATGGCCCTGTCCGCTTTCATCGCGATGATCCACGACGTCCTCGTTGCCATCGGGATCTACTCGATCTTCAACTTCCAAGTGACGCCGGACACCGTCGTGGCCATCCTGACCATCCTCGGGTACTCGCTCTACGACACCGTCGTCGTGTTCGACCGGGTCAGGGACAACACCCGCGGCATCGGCAGCAGTGGACGTCTGACGTATCCGCAGCTGATCAACCTGTCGATGAACCAGACGCTGGCCCGCTCGATCAATACGTCGGCCGTGGCCATCCTGCCGGTGCTCGCCGTCCTCCTCATCGGTTCGAACCTTCTCGGCGCCACCACGCTGCAGTCCTACGGTCTCGCGCTCTTCGTCGGCCTGCTCTCGGGGGCCTACTCGTCGATCTTCATCGCCTCGCCGGTGCTTTGCATGATGAAGGAGCGCGAGCCTCGCTGGGTCGACATCGCGAGCCGGCTGGCCAAGCGCGGCGACACCGGCGCGTTCTACTCCGCCAGCGATGCCGCCACCCTGGGCACCCAGATGAGCGTGGCCGCCGCCGGCCAGGTGAGCCGGGGCCGAGGCGGCCCGCCTGCGGCCACGAAGCCCAGCGCGTCCAAGCGCAGCGGCCTCATCCGACCGGGCTCGGGCAGCCGACCGGGCGGAAGCGGCAGCGGTGGCGGCGCTGGGACCAACACCGCCGTCATGGAGCGCCAGTCCGGTGGTACCGGCGCATCGGGCGGGTCGGGTCAGGCGGCCCCGGGCCCGCGACCCCGCAAGGGGAAGGGCAAGCGCAAGCGGTAGGCCGGTGCGGGTCGGTGCCCGTCGTGGCGGCGTTTCCCCAGGCGGGTAGCCTGGATGGATGGTGACCCTGGCCCGGGTGACTCCGACAGACGAGCAGGTTGCGGAGGGCGCGGACGGGCAGGAGCAGGCGCTCGGGGACCTCTTGGCGCCGCTGCTGGCCGAGTTCGCCGTCCACCGGCCTGAAGACGACACTTCGACGATCGTCGAGGCGGGCCGAGTCGCGCTCCGGGCGCACGAGGGGCAGTTCAGGCGGTCGGGCGAGCCCTACATCACGCACCCGGTGGCCGTGGCGACGATCGTCGCCGAATTGGGCCTCGACGAGCAGACCGTGGCCGGTGCGTTGTTGCACGACGCGGTGGAGGACACGGGCCTCACGCTGGACCAGATTCGAGACGAGTTCGGCGACGGCGTGGCGGGAGTGGTCGACGGGGTCACCAAGCTGGACCGCCTCCAGTTCGACTCCAAGGAGGCCCAGCAGGCCGCGACGATCCGCAAGATGCTCGTCGCCATGGCCGACGACTGGCGGGTGTTGCTGATCAAGCTGGCCGACCGCCTGCACAACATGCGGACGCTGGCCGTGATGCCCGAGTGGAAGCAGCGCCGGACGGCCCAGGAGACCTTCGACGTCTACGCGCCCTTGGCCCACCGGCTGGGCGTGCAACAGGTCCGGTGGCAGCTCGAGGACCTGGCCTTCGCGACCTTGCACCCGAAGCGCTACGCCGAGATTGAGCAGATGGTGGCGGCGCGGGCGCCGCAGCGCGAGGAGTATCTCGAGAAGGTCCTGGTGCACGTCCGCGAGCGGCTGTTGGAGATGGGGATCTCGGCAGACGTGACGGGGCGGCCGAAGCACCTGTGGTCGATCTACGAGAAAATGGTGGTCCGGGGCAAGGAATTCGACGACATCAACGACCTGGTGGCCATCCGGGTGGTCGTGGACTCGGAGAAGGACTGCTGGGCGGCGTTGGGGGCGGTCCATGCGGTCTGGGCGCCCGTGCACGGTCGGTTCAAGGACTACATCAACACGCCCAAGTTCAACATGTACCAGTCGTTGCACACGACGGTGATCGGGCTCGAGGGCAAGCCGGTCGAGGTGCAGATCCGCACGTCGGAGATGCACCACCGGGCCGAGTACGGCATCGCGGCGCACTGGGGCTACAAGTCCAAGGAGGACCACTCCTCGGAGATGGCGTGGCTGCAGCGCATCGCCGACGTCGACCGCCAGACCGACGACCCCATTGAGTTCCTGGAGGCGCTGAAGCTCGACCTGGAGCAGGACGAGGTCTACGTCTTCACGCCCAAGGGCAAGGTGATCTCGCTGCCGGCGCGGTCGACGCCGGTGGACTTCGCGTACGCCATCCACACGGAGGTCGGGCACCGCTTCATCGGGGCCCGGGTGAACGGGCGGCTGGTGCCGCTCGAGACCCAGCTGTCGTCGGCCGACACGGTGGAGATCATCACGTCGAAGGCGCCGACGGCGGGGCCATCGCGGGACTGGCTCCAGATCGTGGCGTCGACCCGGGCCCGCAACAAGATTCGCCAGTGGTTCTCGAGGGAGCGTCGTGAGGACGCCATTGAGAACGGCCGGGAGGACCTGTCCCGGGCTTTGCGTCGCGACGGGTTGCCGCTGCACAAGCTGTTGGGCTCGGCCGCGTTGATGCAGGTCGCGGAGTCGATGAACCTGGTCGACCTCGACGCGCTGTACGCGTCGATCGGCGAGAGCCAGGTGTCGGCGCAGTCCATCGTGCAGCGCCTGACCAAGGTCCTGCGCAGTGGCGAGCCGGCGGATGAGCAGCAACTGCCGACGACGGTGCTACCGGGGACGACCCGGGCCCGCCCGGGCGGACGCCGGACCGGCGCCGGGGTGTTCGTCGAGGGGCTCGACGACGTCATGATCCACCTCGCCCGGTGCTGCACGCCGGTGCCAGGTGACCAGATCGTGGGGTTCGTGACCCAGGGCCGTGGGGTTTCGGTGCACCGCGCCGACTGCGCCAATGCCGCCGCCTTGGCGGATCGGTCGCGGGAGCGGCTGATGGAGGTCGAGTGGGACCGGGGCAACGACGGGGTCTTCGTCGCCACCATCGAGGTGCAGGCGTTCGACCGGTCCCGGCTCCTGGCTGACGTGTCGCGGGTGGTGAGCGAGCACCACCTGAACATCGTGGCGGCCCGCACGGCGACGACGCCGGATCGGGTGAGCCGGATGGCCTTCGACGTCGAGCTGGCCGATCCGACTCATCTGCACTCCTTGATCAGCGCGTTGAAGCATCTTGACGGCGTCTTCGACGCCTATCGTCAGCTTCCTGGCAAGAAGGCCTGACCCCCTAGCCGTGAGGCGTTTCGCATGACAGCAGGCTCGAACGCGCCCGAAAGCGGATCGGGGGCTGCCAGCTCGGGCCCGGCCCCGGCCCCTGCCCGCACGCCCAAGGGCATGCACGACGTGCTGTGGCCGGAATCCTCGCGCTGGGAGACGACGGTGGCGCGCTTTGCCACGCTGGTCCAGGCCGCGGGGTACGGGCTCGTCCTGACACCGATCGTGGAGCACGCCGGCGTGTTCCTGCGCGGTATCGGCGAGGGCAGCGAGGTCGTGGGCAAGGAGATGTACGTCTTTGAGGACCGCGACGGCCAGCTCATGGCGCTGCGTCCCGAAGGGACGGCCCCGGTGGTCCGCGCCTTCGTGCAGCACCACCCGGTCCCGCCCTGGAAGGCGTGGTACGTCGCGCCGTCGTTCCGCCACGAGAACCCCCAGCACGGGCGCTACCGCCAGCACTCCCAGCTCGGCGTCGAGGCGCTCGGTCCGGCCGACGCCGACCTCGACGTCGAGGTGATCTCCCTGGCGTCGGACTTCTTCGCCGGCCTCGGGCTGCGCGACGTGGAGCTGCGGCTCAACTCCATGGGCGACGGCGTGTGCAAACCGGGCTACATCGCGTTGCTCGGCGCGTTCTTGGCCGAGCGGGTCGACCAGCTCTGCCCGGCGCACCGCGAGCGCCACCTGGAGAACCCGCTGCGGGTCCTCGACTGCAAGACGGAGGAGTGCCGGGCCGCCACCGCCGACGCGCCGCACTTTCTCGACCACCTGTGCGAGCCGTGCGCCGCCCACTTCGCCCGAGTGCGGTCCGGGCTCGACGAGTTGGGCGTGCCCTACGTCATCGACCACCGCCTCGTGCGGGGCTTCGACTACTACACGCGGACCACGTTCGAGTTCGCCGCCCAGGCCTTGGACGCCGCCCAGAACGGCGTCGGCGGCGGGGGTCGCTACGACGGCCTGGTCGAGATGCTCGGGGGCGAGCCCACGCCGGGCATCGGGTTCGGCATCGGGATCGAAAGGGTGCTGCTGGCGTGCGACGCCGAGGGCGTGTACCCGACGGCGGCGCCCCCGCTCCACGCCTACGTGATCGACACCGCGGGCGGGGAGTCGGCGCTGGCGCTGACGGCCGAGCTCCGCCGGGCCGGGCTGCGGGCCGACCGGGCCTTCGACGGGCGCTCCATGAAGTCCCAGATCAAGTCCGCCGACCGCTCCGGCGCGCTGGTGGCGCTCGTGATCGGGCCGAAGGAGCTCGAGGCGGGCACGGTCGGCCTGCGGCCGCTGCGCAGCGACGACGAGCAGCGCACCGTGCCCCGGGCTGACATTGTGGCTGCGCTGATGGCGTACCTTTCTTCTTCCGACGCATCCTGACCGAACACCGAACGCCGAGCACAAACCTCCCGTGACGATCGAACCCACCGAGCAGAACCGGCCCACCGCCATGCGCACGCACCTATGCGGCGTGCTGCGCAAGGAGGACGTCGGCACTCCGGTCCGCATCTGCGGCTGGGTGGCCCGGCGGCGCGAGCACGGCGAGCATCTCGCGTTCGTCGATCTGCGCGACCACACCGGGATCGTGCAGTGCGTCATCGACCACGCCACTGACGTCCGCTCCGAATGGGTCATCGCCGTCAGCGGGACGGTGCGCGAGCGACCCGCGGGCACGGTCAACGCCGGCATCGGCACCGGTGAGATCGAGATCGGCGACTGCACCGTCGAGGTCTTGAACGAGGCCGAGTCCCCACCGTTCTCCGTCGACGACCGGGCCGAGTCCGACGAGCCGGTGCGCCTGAAGTACCGCTACGTGGACTTGCGCCGGCCGCGCATGCAGAAGAACCTGCGCCTGCGGGCGCGGGTCAACGCCGCCCTGCGGGCCGCCATGGTCCGCCAGGGGTTCGTGGAGATCGAGACGCCGTTGCTGTGGGCGCCCACGCCGGAGGGGTCGCGGGAGTTCTCGGTGCCGTCGCGCCTGCACCACGGCTCGTTTTACGCGCTGCCGCAGAGCCCGCAGCTAGCCAAGCAGCTGCTCATGGTGGGGGGCTTCGACCGCTACTTCCAGATCGCCCGCTGCCTGCGCGACGAGGACCTGCGCGCCGACCGCCAGTTCGAGTTCATGCAGCTCGACCTGGAGTGCTCGTTCGCCAGCCAAGACGACGTCATGGCCTTCGTGTCCGAGGCCGTGCTCGATGCGGCCGAGGCCGCCATCGGCGCGCGACCCCCCCCGATCGAGCGAATGACCTGGGCGGACGCGCTCGACCGCTTCGGCACCGACAAGCCGGACCTGCGCTTCGGCATGGAGCTGATCGAGCTGTCGGACGTGTTCGAGGGGACGGAGGTGAAGGCGTTCAGCTCGCCGACCGTGAAGGCGCTGCGGGTGGAGGGCGGCGCCGACTTCCCGCGCTCGAGGCTCGACGAGCTCACCGACCAAGCGAAGAGGGCCGGCGCCGCCGGGCTGGCCTGGTTCCGGGTCGTCGCCGGCGACCACGGCGATGGCGCTAACAGCGTCGCGGCGGCCCTCGACGGACCCTTGGCCCGCCACCTGTCCGAGCAAGAGAAGGCCCGTGTGCTCCACGAGACGAAGGCGGAACCAGGGGACCTCATTCTCGCCGTCTCGGACCAGTACACGACGGCGTGCCAGGTACTGGGCACGCTGCGCACGGCGATCGGCGGGCCACCGGTGAGCGAGGGGCCGCACCGCTACGTCTGGGTCGTGGACTTCCCGATGTTCGAGCCGGCCGCCGACGGCACGCCGACGCCGGCCCACCACCCGTTCACCATGCCCTACCCCGAGGACCTGCCGCTGCTGGCGACCGACCCGCTCAGGGCGCGCTCGCAGGCGTACGACCTCGTCTTGAACGGATGGGAGCTCGGGTCGGGGAGTGTGCGTATTCATCAGCGGGGTATCCAGGAACAGGTGTTCGCGGCGCTCGGCATCGCACCCGAGGAGGCCGAGGCTCGATTCGGCTTCCTCCTCGGCGCCTTCCGCTACGGCGCGCCGCCGCACGCCGGGTTCGCCGTCGGGCTCGACCGGCTCGCCGCCATCCTGGCGGGCGAGGAGAACATCCGAGAGGTCATCGCGTATCCGAAGACGCAGTCGGGTGCGGACCCGCTGACGGGCGCGCCGACCCCGTTGCCGGCGGCGTCGCTGGCCGAGCTGGGGATCCGGGTCGTGGTGCCGCCCCCATCCGGTGCCGAGGCCAATCCCTCGCCGAGCTGAGCGGACCCCGACCGCAAGCCGCCGCCCGTGAGCCTCTTCGCCGACGCCGCCGACCGCCAGCTGCGCCGTCAGGCCCCCTTGGCCGCCCGGCTGCGCCCCCGCACGCTCGATGAGGTCGTCGGCCAAGAGCACCTCATCGCCCCCGGCGCCCCCCTCCGCACCCTCGCCGAGTCCGACCGGGTCGGCAGCGCCATCCTCTGGGGCCCCGCCGGCACGGGCAAGACGACCCTCGCCCGCCTCCTCGCCGACGCCAGCGCCAAGCACTTCACCACCCTCTCCGCCACCGGCGCCGGCGTGAAGGACGTGCGCCAGGCCCTCGCCGACGCCGAGCACCGCCTCGGCGAGCAGGGCCAGGGCACCATCCTCTTCATCGACGAGGTGCACCGCTTCTCCAAGTCCCAACAAGATGTGCTCCTCCCCGCCGTCGAGGACGGCCTGGTCGTGTTCATCGGCGCCACCACGGAGAACCCTTTCTTTGAGGTCAATCCGCCCCTGTTGAGCCGGGCCTCACTGTGGCGGCTGCACCCGTTGTCGCCGGACAACCTGGCCACCCTCATCCGCCGCGGCTTGGACCTGGAGGGCGCCGACGCCACCGACGACGCCATCGACGCCGTGGTCGCGGCGTCCGAAGGCGATGCGCGCGCCGCCCTGACGACGGTCGAGGTCGCGGTGGCGCTGGCCCGGGCGGCGAAGCCGGACGCTGGCGGCGGCGAGGCTGTGGCCGACGCCAGCGACGCCGACGCAAGCCGCGACGCTCCCGTCGTGCTGACGATCGACGACATGGCCCGGGCCCGCGACGGCCGCCTCTTCCACCAGGGCGCGGACGAGCACTACGACCAGATCAGCGCACTGATCAAGAGCATGCGCGGCTCGGACGCAGACGCCGCCCTCTACTGGATGGCCCGCATGATCGAAGGTGGGGAAGACCCCCGTTTCCTGGCCCGGCGCATGGTCATCTTGGCCAGCGAGGACATCGGGCTGGCCGACCCACAGGCGTTGCTGGTGGCCGAGGCGGCAGCCCGGGCCGTGGAGTACGTCGGGCTGCCCGAAGCGGCCTTGAACCTGGCCGAGGCGGTCATCTATCTGGCCCGCGCTCCCAAGTCCAACGCCGTCGTGGTCGCCCTCGGCCGGGCACAGGCCGACGTGCGCTCCGGGGTGAACCAGGAGGTGCCGACGCACCTGCGCGACGCTCACTACAAGGGTGCGGCACAGCTGGGTCACGGCGAGGGCTACATCTATCCCCATGACGACCCATCCGGAGCCGCCGGGCAGCAGTATCGTCCTGTGGGGCTCGAGGGACGGGTCTACTACGAGCCCACGCCCCAGGACCAAGACGGAGAAGCAACGGGCGCGGCCGATCGGGGTGGATCAGAACGAGAGAGAGAGGGCGATACGTGAAGGGTGGACACGGCAAGGCGGCGCTCCTGGCGGCGGTGGCCCTGTGTGGCGGGACCCTGGGACCGGTGGCGCTCTCGGCGCTCGGGTCGTC